>JALCZJ010000060.1 GCA_022690815.1 Ferrimicrobium sp. | reverse complement strand
TCGACGTCACCGTAACCGAGAGGGTCGCCTAGCTCGAACGATTCACGAAACCTCTACCACTCTCGCATCGTGGGATGCTTAGGTCTTGTCGTCCCAATTCTCCAGGTGGTGGGGCATTACACTTTAGAAGCCGACTCTCAACTGCTGCCTGGAATGGATCCGGACTTCGTGCAATTGGTGGTGGAAAATCTCGATCCTAGAATTCGGATTGAATTGGGTGCACGGGTAGTGGAGATCGACCAGCAACATCGGGCGACCCATACCCAGGCACATCAGCAAAGACATGCCGACGGCGAACAGGTACTCCTTGCGACAGGCCGCCATCCGGTCGTACCAACAGGGGCGAGCGAACTAGGGCTCCTCGACGACGTGGAACACCTTTGGGTTGGACCACAGGCGGAACTACCAAAATTGATTCGATCTGGGCGGCCGGAGATGCAACCGGTTCGCAGATGCTGTTCCATGCCGCGACGCGTGAATCGCTTGCGGTCGCACACAATATCCTGGCCCACAAGATAGTAGATCGTGTCAATCCGAATGCAGTTCCATCCACCATCTTCGGCTTTCCCGAGGCGGCATTCGTCCGCACCACTCGGGCAGACCTTAGGGCTACTGGAGTTGAGAACTTTGAAGTCTTTGCCGCATTCAGCCATGAAGCAATGGGGCACCTCCTCAGCGATGCGGTTGGCGAAGTACGTCTGTTTGGGATTTGCACACCAATCGGCTGCTGGGAGCTTGGGTCGTTGGGTGAGAAGCAGGCCAACTGAACGGAGAGCTTGCAGCAGCGATTCTCCCTGGTGCGACGCTCGCCGATGTTGCCTCAGTGGCGGACCGACACCCGCTCGCCCATGAGGCGATCTCACGAGCTGCCCATATGGTGGTGTAATTCCAGATCAATGTACCGAACAACGCAAGCCAAAAGGTCAACAATCAAGGCCGCGCGTCATTGGACCGCATGGCTAAACGAAACCGAGA
Organism: Ferrimicrobium sp.; assembly: GCA_022690815.1. Classification (NCBI taxonomy): domain Bacteria; kingdom Bacillati; phylum Actinomycetota; class Acidimicrobiia; order Acidimicrobiales; family Acidimicrobiaceae; genus Ferrimicrobium; species Ferrimicrobium sp. The sequence continues at coordinate 3,105 of JALCZJ010000060.1, read as the reverse complement.
CAATACCCGGGCGGGGTCTCGGCACACGGCCTCTTGAGGCATCTCACGGTAACCCGATCTTTTATACCTGTGTCGGCACCAGAGATCGGCGATGAGCTACGCACGCGACGTATCTATCAACCACATAGGAAGCTCATAGCCCGGTCGACCCGGGAATTTAGACCAGTCGGTTGATGATCGACATATTTGCGATGAGGCGACGCGATGGGGTGGACCATGCGCGGCTACTGGGGCAAGTTGGTCGTTACTAGTCAAGCTTCACTTGACCTCAAGTTTGACGTTAAGGTCAACGGTCTTGAGATCGCCATCGATTGTGCCGATTGTCTCAGGGCGGTTGCGTTAGGGGCGTTGGCGTGTTAACCTGTCGTGAGACGAATTCGGCAATGCCAATATTGGCAGTCACCGAGTATCTGGAGGGTTTGCAGATGAGAAACCGGCTTAGGCGTGGTGCCTGGCAGGCTGTTGGAGGAGCGGCAGTAGCTGTGGTTCTGATCTCAGCATCAGGGGCGTCAGAGGTCCACCCTCAGCTCACAAGCTCTGTCCAGTCAATGAAGCAGGAAGCGAGCGCTCTCACCCAGCAGATCGCGGCCCTTGACGCACAAGTACAGTCCATCAGCTCACATTATGCCGCGGTCGAGGGACAGATCAAGCAGTTGCAGGGGAAGGAAAGTGCCGTCGAGGCGACGATTGCCCAAAAGCGCCAGCAGCTAAAGAGGCTGCATGGCGAGATTGTGAGCGAGGCAGTTTCGCTCTTTGCCCAAGCTGGGACCGATTCACAGGTGCTCAGCGTCCTGCAGGATAACCCGAACTCCTCTGCGGTGGCGCAGGAAGATATCACTACGGCATCCTCCACACAGGAGCAGGCCGTCAATGCCTACCAGGCAGTCCAACAAGAGCTGACCAATCAAGAGTCGCAGCTCCAGGCGGATCAGTCACAACAAGCCTCATTGCTAAGTCTGTTAAGCACCCAAGAGGCTAAAGCACAAACTGCGCAACAACAGGCCTCATCGGAGCTCTCTAGTGTGAACTCGCAGATCCAACAGATGGTTGCGGCGCAACTTGCAGCCCAAGAGCGAGCCAGACAAGCTCAGATCGAGGCGCAACAGATCGCAGCCGAACAGGCTGCCGCCGCTCAGGCAGCAGCTGCGCAAGCAGCCGCAGCTCAGCAGGCTGCTCAACAGCAGGCAGCTGGGCAAGCCCAGGGTGCGTCGGGTGCCACACCAAGTGGTGGGTCCACACCGGTGGCACCATCGCAAGCCGTGGTAGCTCCAAGCGGTTATGCAAATCCCATTCGTGCGATCGGTGACCTTCAGGTTTGGCGCGTTGATCAAGGGGTTGACTACAACGGCTATGGTCCCATCTATGCAATCGGTGATGGGGTCGTGCTGTCGACCTTTAACGGTGGTTGGCCGGGAGGCACCTTCATCACCTACCGACTTACCAACGGTCCGGCAGCAGGACTGGTGGTCTACGCCGCCGAAGATATCAACCCTGATGTTAGTGTCGGTCAATCCGTGACACCCAACACAGTGCTGGGGACACTGTACAACGGTCCTGACGGTATTGAGACTGGCTGGGCTGATGGTGGCGCGCTCGGGGAGACGATGGCGATGAGCTACGGGCAGTTCTACGGTTCGAATTCGACCGCCTTTGGTTACAATTTCTCACAGCTCCTTGCTTCGCTTGGTGCTCCGGCTGGTGTGTTGCAAAACAGTCCCACGGGGTCGGTGCCGGCCAACTGGCCGCAATGGTAAGCGAATCACGGCAGCCATCAAGTCGTAAGTGCTGGCCTTCGCCCACCCAAGAGGTGTAGGTGATTGATTCTGAATTAGGTGCTCGCACCTCGTAGTGCTCAGCGCGTTGCTTCTCAACAGCGAGAGACCGGTAACGGTCTCGGTTAACTTGAGCTTTACCGTGCTGAGCGATCTCACGGCGGAGTGGTTGTTGGCACCTCGGCTGTAGCGGAGGTCCGTAGCTTCGCTTTTTCGCTCATCTACTCACGAGGGTCAGTGATGCCGGTGTTCTCAGGTTCAGGGCCCGTCAACAGCCATTGGCACTCGATCACTGATGGTCATGAAGATGACTTGCCAGCCAAGCCATGATGGTTCCCGAATGATGTAGTGGTGTTGACAGATGTCCCTCGTCGGGCAGTCGTCGCAGTTCACCCGTCGGAAGGTGGCGCTGGAGCCATCTGGAGTGCTGTGTGGGCACCATCAAATCTTGATCACCCTGCCAGATTTGCACCGGTTGACGTATCGCCTCGAGATCGAATCCCCAGGGTCGAACGAAGGCTAAATCGTCGTCAACCCATCCGTCAACGCCAACGCTTAATGCGTGAGCGAAGTCATCGGCAAGGCCCTTACCTAGCGTATGGACCGCGGCGACATCGACCGAGGTCAATAGGGTAGCCATGCCAGCAACGATTGCGTCAACATCGGCGGCTACCAGTTCGTCTCGCGCCTGATTAAGGTAGTGGCTAAGGGCATCGGATCCTTTCAGGGCTAAGCCAAATTCGTCGAGGTTATCTTGGCCCATACCTGCGAGGAAGTCGAGATCTTCCTGCCCGTAGGCTCCGATGCCGCAGACCGAGGCGACGGCGACGATTCGATCAGGAAGGAGCGCACCACAGGCGAGCGCGTGGGGTCCTCCTCCTGAAGTACCATAGGTGGCGCTCCTAGTGATTTCGAGATGGTCGAGAAGCTCCGCCATGTCATGGGCCACGGATGCAACGGTTCTCCCCGGTTGTCTCGAGGAACTTGCGTAACCGGGTCGGGTCGGGTAGATGAGACGGATTCCCAGTTCGGCCGCGGCAACAAGTTCGTAATCCATCGGTAGTCCGGCCCCGGGAGTTCCATGGTGAGCGATGATGGCATCGGGATTGTCGGATCCAGTGTCAAAGTACTCCAGCGTTCTGCCATCGCGTAGTTGGAGTTGCTCGATTGCCACAGCTGACCTTTCACCAATTGGTACTAACCCTACCTTAGTCCTGATGAACTAGCGCACACCACAGATGCATGTAATGCTTGTGTTGGACCGTCTCGTGAGTCATCGAACGTTTCTTGCAGCCTTGGTTGCGCGCCCTTAGTCTGATGCGGGGAATCAGGA
>JALCZJ010000059.1 GCA_022690815.1 Ferrimicrobium sp. | reverse complement strand
CACCACACTTCTCCTCGGTTCCAAACTGACAGGAGAACTCCTAAAAACTCAAACCCTTGGGCCGACCGATTCCACTCATACCCTCAAGAGGTGCTCTAGCTGTGACAAACATCTGGCGGTGTAGTACTCAGCTGGATATGCAGATTGGCGAATACCTCAAGCGCGTCGGCGGTCGGGCCTTGAAGTCGGATGGTGATGGTGTGCGTATCCATAGTATCGCTATGGAACGCATACTGCTGGCGACCTCAATGGTCAAGCAGCTGTAGCGTGCTATGTCAACATCGCGTGGCGTCAATGCCATTGGCCCGTAGCGTCGGCCCCGTCGCTGTGCTGAGTCTCCACCCTCGGTAGACCTATTGCCCCCAGATTGCTCCGCATGCACGAAGGGCAAAGATGCGTGTGGCTGTATGGTGAGCGTAGATGCCCATCGGATGAGAGACAAAAGTCCGCAGATGACGATGTCCATGTATCGTGATCTGTTCAACGGTTGCATGGCGTATGCGACGGCTCCTTGTGCTTGCCCGGACGGCATGAGCAGCGTCGGTAGTTTTAGCGTTTGCTCGCCTGCATGCAAGACCAAGAAGGCTTGCCTCGTGCGTGAGACGCTAGCGGGGTTCCTGCCAGCGGGCGACCTGGAAGCCCATCAGCAGTGCAACCGAGATCGAGAAGGAGCCGACCAGGATCGAGAAGACCACGAGTGGTCCTGTCGGGAGGTGGTCGCGCAGGAAGACGAACTCGAGCATGCCGGCGATGATGAGCTCGGCGATGAGCTGACGCAGACCCACCATTTTAAAGATTCGGTAGTTGAACGGCCGGATCGTGGCCACCATGACGGCTGCGACAACGATCAATACCCAAGCCGCAATCGCCAGGAGCACCGGAGCCAGTAGGTGCGGGGCTTTAGGCAACCCGATCGCGAGGATGATAGCAGATGCGATGGTGGCAGCGAGGGACAGTTCGCAGAGCAAAGGGATTGGTGGGAGCGAGCGATCGTAAACGTTGAGTGTTTTGTGATCGGTATCCATCACAGGGAGGCCAGCCTTGTCATGATGATGAGCGTCGCCACCTGCATAGCGCCGGTGATGGCTGCGGTGTAGATGAACCGGCGCATGAGGCGTGCTAACAGCTCCCCGTTGGGAGGTTGTTTACGGAGCTCAAAGAGAACTGCGATATTGGCGGTTTCAACAAAACCAATCGCAACGAGTGTCATGATACCGACGACGAAGAACGACGCCACTACCCACGAATGACCCGGTGAGCTTGGGACTAAATAGCCATCAATGCGCGCAAGCTGGATACCGGCTGCGAGTGTCGAAATGACGAGGGTTGGCATGAGCACGATCATCTTTGGCATGAATCGCTTGGAGAACTCGGCTCGGGCTGGGATCGACAATTTGCCGAGAATGGGACCGACGATAAAACCAACAAAGAGGTCGATTGCGGTCCAGAGGGCTCCGGAGACTACGTGAAAGAAGTCCACCGCCCACATGGTGTTGGCAAGGAGTGCGACCACCAGCCCGATGAGCCAGACGGCGGCAACGATGAGCCCTCTTCGCGGGACGATCTCAAAGGTCTCGACGACACCGTTTTCGTTCGATTGCGCCTCGGTTACTTCTGGCTGAACGCTACTAGCCATGCACAACACACTCCCTTAGCTATCGTTCGAGGCTGTACGCCTCATTTTGCGCTCAGTATAGCGCACCTCAATTGTCGTGGTCCAGGGGGTGCTAGAAGAGCTACCGATGTTCTGAGAGGAATGCGGGGTCAACTGGGTCCAGAAGGTCTACTCGATCACCACCGCGACGTTAATGACTGAGGGAGGGCCGACGGTCAGTGGGCGGAGGAACGGACAGGGGTGCTCTAAGGTGGCGAACTATTGTGACGCGGACAATTCAGGCACTACGTGCTATTGTCTGCTTACGACTACAGTCGGGCCCGAGACCATGCGGCTCACACATTGTAGCAGCCAGGTCTCTTTGGTCCGGGGAGTCGCACTCGACCAAGTCTTCTCGGCGTAAGAATTACGGTTGGAGACTGAGATAGCCGAGATGATCGTCGTATCTGCGGCCCGACCGAAGCCTTCAGACTCTGTTGCACGTTATGCGAGAATATACGAGGTCAAATGGCGCGGTGTGACGTAAAGCCGTGACGAGAAGCCTTTGCGAATCGCGAGTTGCGGCACGCCTGCCTGCTGCTAGGATTTCTAGCGACTGCGGGATGTAGTCCTTTGGAGCGCCGATGTGCGCTTTCAGTTGCACCTCGGGGAGCAGGTCCGATGCAAGAGGTATCCAGTTCCCCTGCAACGTAGAGCAGGACGACCGGGTGACTGCTCTCATCGGGGAGCGGCTTGGTATGCCTATTGGGCTCACATCATCGGATAGGAGAATCGCCAAGCGAATCAATGACGGCCGTGGCACCCAGTTCGTCCATCACGAGCTCGCTCCTTAGCAGGTATGCGGTTGTTGAGATGATTACGTCTGGATGGCCGAGGCACTGCTTGACTTTGTCTGTTTTGCAAATGACGAAAACTGTTCGTAGATATGATAGACTCAAGAACCTAGGCGAGAACGTTGGCAAACCAATTGTCCTGTCTTTGGGCGGAGTTTAAACGATGATGAAACGTCGGTTCACGCAGCAGGATTCAAGGATGAGCGACAGCTTAAGTCCCAGGTTGGGATTGTTGCTGGTATGGTTTGTGTTGGCCGTCTGGCTCTTACCGATCTTGGTCGGCCTGGCATTTTCGTATAGCCTGGCTCGTTGGGTTGGTTATGCGCCATTAACTCGCCAGATTGCTCCCTTCGGTGCCGGTGTCGCGGTCGTCACGATGACGAAGTTGGTTCTGTTGGTCCCGGTTATCGTTCTTGCGCTCTGGTGGTTCCAGTCGCGACTCCTTCGGATCGTTATCGGTTCAGTAAGTGTGTTGGCTATCGTTGGCTCGTATGTCGGTATCCGCCAGGAGCAGCTACGACCGCTTGGCAATCCCATCGATCTCACCAACCGGTTTCTCAACGCCCTGACGTTCACGTTTACTTTTTCAAACAGCTGGCTTGCGGGGATGGTTGTCATTGCCCTGGGTGTCGCACTGCTCGGCATCGTTGCCCTTGCCCTTGTTCGGGCTCCGCGCTACAACCATTAATATCAAGCCATTGAAGTAGCTCGAGAACTTCGACTCTTTAGCCCGCTACACCTGCTGAGAAATGACTGTAGTAAGTTAAACGTCGCTAACTCGGTGGGCGGGATCGTTGTTTGCGCGAGCCAGTTGACGTTCGGGGTTGGCCACCGTGGCTGTTCCCCTGTCCTTCAAGGGCGGGTGCGCTAGTCGGGCCATTTCGCTGGATGGATATCTACATGTTCGTCGAGCTACAACTTTGAGAAGGCACTGCTTCGGTCCTCGATAGGCTTCGAGCCCTTGGTGTGATAGCGCTCTGCATTGGTGAACCACTGACTCGCCCCTACGATAGGGTCGCTTGAGTCAGCGCCAAGCGAGTCAGATGTCTATCAAATCCTAAGGTTGTCGACGTCGACGAGGCGCGTTCGTGATTGGGTGACGATTCAACGCAGGCGATGGAGGACGCCGTCCATTCGGCTCGAAGGTGAGTGCGAGGCTGGCAGTGGATTGGCTAGTTCGACCATTGCTGCCATCTTTGCTGAGCTGAAATCAGCGTCTGTGGTTCACATGCAACATGCGAGCTAAAGCGATCAGCGGTCGCCTGTCATCTCACTAGTCGTATCTGCCAGTTCGGCTGATTACGAGCGGAATTTGGTTGACAAAGGTTCGCAGTTCAGATAGAGTTATAACGCCAGGCACAAGGCGAGGGGGAACCAGTCGGGCATCCCCTAAACCAATCCCTGGTCTGTAGGTGGGTATTCGTGACACTTTCTAGGTGATAGAGTAGCGGTTGGTTTTTGGGTGGTCTCTCGATCGCGAGATCGAAGTCGGTGGGTTGGCGCTAGCAGCGCGCACCAGTTCAAATGAACGAGAGCTGGTGCAGGCGAGCGCGAGCTTGTGCCAAAGAACCCGGGCCAGATCGGTTAACCAAGGCCGGTACTCGTTTCCTAAGGAGTTCTACGAAAGTCAACCTTGTGTCGTTGGAATCCGATACCGGTCAAACCGTTATCGATAGGTCGTGTCACTGAGCTAATTGCTACTGTGTTGAGTATCACCTAGTGTCCCTCCTCAGAAGTTTGCTCAGAAACGATAGGGCCCAGGTATTTCGGCATGGAAGCGAAGATCGCCTCGGCACTCTTGATCCAGATGAAGGGCTTGGGGTTCTCGTTTGTAAGGCTTTGGCCCACTGGGTAATTCCTTTGTTGAGTTCACTCACGCTGGGCTGCACCTGCGTT
>JALCZJ010000058.1 GCA_022690815.1 Ferrimicrobium sp. | reverse complement strand
TGGTGGTACACAGTTTATCGGCCGGCATGTCGTTGAGGCATTGGTCCAAAGGGGTGACGAGGTAACGCTGTTTCACCGAGGCAAGACCAACCCTGACCTCTTCCCAGAGGTCACGCATATCTTTGGGGATCGCAACGATGATTTGCGTGGTCTTGGTGCCGGTACTTGGGATGCGACCATCGATACCTGTGCCTATTACCCTCGACAGGTCAGACGACTCGCTGATGCGCTCGGGGGTCGCGGGGGGACGTATGTCTATATCTCTTCGGTGTCTGCCTATGCTGGTCCTTTTCGGCCGGGTTATGCCGAGGATACACCGTTGGCATCCCTGGACGATCCGACGGTGGAGCAGGTCACGGACCTGACCTATGGAGGCCTCAAGGTCCTCTGCGAACAAGAGGCTGTCGCGTGCTTTACAAGCGCCCCGGTCCTAATCGTTCGGCCGACCTATGTCGTGGGTCCATTCGATCCTACCGAACGGTTTACCTGGTGGGTCGAGCGCGTTGCAGAGGGTGGCACCATGGTGGTTCCTGGCCCGCGGGATAATCCATTTCAGGTGATCGACGCCCGTGATTTGGCCTCGTTTTTAGTAACGTTAACCCGCAGCCAGGCCTCGGAGACGTTTCATACCGTCGGGCCGTCGCAACCGATCACCTTCGGGGGGTTCCTAGAGACATTGCGAGAGACGATCTCCGACGAGGTCACCTTCCAATGGGCTGATCCGGATCTGCTTCGTGAGTATGGTGTCAAAGACTCGGCATTTCCGCTCTGGGGTGGTGATGATCCAGCTGAGCGGTATGTCGCGGCAGCGAGCCCGGCAAAGGCAATCGCTGCTGGCCTTGTGTTACGGCCGCTGTCGGACACCATCGAGGCGACGCTTGCCTATGCGCGAGCCCATGCAGAGAGGAGTCGTCCTTCCTCGGTATGGGGCCTAAGTGGCGACCAAGCGCGTGCCCTACGTGCACGGATCGAGGCCCACGAGTAGTCGAGGCGCCGGTCACAGCACCAAAGCTGGCCGGGGGCGATTGTGATCGAATTGCGGATTCGATGCTTAGGGCGTGGTGTACTGCTCGTATTCGGCGCTGAGCGTGAGCCACCGCTCTTCAGCTTCGTCGAGTTGTGACTGACAGGCAGCGAGTTCGGTACCGAGTCGTGCCAGGGCTTGGTGGTCACTCTGTTGCGCAAAGGCTGCGCTGATGCGATTTCGCTCCCTGGTAAGCCGTTCGATCAGGGTATCAAGCTTGGCAAGCTCGTGGCGTAGCGTGCTTGGAGATCTTCGTTGCCCCTCTGTTGACCTAGCTCTGGACAAGGGTTTGGCGGGCGCACCTCGGTCGCCTTCGTTGCGTTCACTGGGTGCGCGTACGCTCGCTTGGGCGATCCACGCGGAAAGTCCTCCACGGACGTGGTTGAGATGCGTGTTGTGCACTACCATGATCCGCTCGGTGACGCGCTCGAGAAAGGTCCGGTCGTGGCTGACAGTCACCAGGGCGCCAGGCCAGTCCTCGAGGTAGTCTTCTAGGGCTCGTAACGTGTCAAGATCGAGATCATTGGTAGGTTCATCAAGAAGTAGGACGTTCGGTCGTGCCACAAGCACGGCGAGGAGCTGGAGACGACGCTGTTCGCCGCCAGAAAGAGTGCCCACCGTTGCCCAGGGGAGTTCTCCGGTGAACCAGAACCGTTCCATCAAACGGATGTCAGCCGGGTCTCCGGGTGTGCGATAGGGACCAGCCACGATGTCGCGTACTCGGGCGGTCGGGTCGAGCTGTGGACCCTGTTGTGCGTAGTAGCCAATGCGTACCGTAGAGCCATAGTCAATCGATCCAGTCGTTGGGACGAGCTTTTGGGCCATGAGTTCGAGCAATGTGGTCTTGCCAGCCCCGTTTGGGCCAACGATGCCGAGCCGTTCACGTGGATCGAGCTTGAGGGACACATGTGCGAGCATCGGCTTCTCATCGGTTGCGAAGCGGAACCCAACGTTCTCGAGTTCGATGACCCGATCGCCGAGGCGCGGGGTATCGAAACCGAGGTCGATCGATCCAGCTCGAACGGCTGGCTGTGCCCGGGTCTCGATGAGCTTCTTAGCGGCATCGATACGAGCCTGTGGTTTTCGCGTGCGTGCCTTGGCACCCCTGCGTAGCCAAGCCAACTCTCGTCGCGCGAGATTTCGGCGCACAGCATCCGCCGTCTCTGACTGGATCTCTCGTTCGACCTTGGCGCTGAGATAGGCGTTGTAGCCGCCGTTGTGGATGTAGCCAGCACCGCGATCCAGCTCCAGCATCCGAGTGGTCACGCGATCCAGAAGGTAGCGATCGTGACTGACCAGGATCAGTCCTCCCCGAAACCGCGTGAGCCATGTCTCGAGCCAGGCCACTGCTCCTAGGTCAAGATGGTTGGTCGGCTCATCGAGGACTAGTAGGTCACAGGGTTTGGCGAGCACACGAGCGAGAGCGACACGTTTTCGTTGCCCACCAGAGAGTGCTTGGACATCGCGATCGATGAACGCCATCATGTCTAAGCGGTCAAGGATTGCCTCGCTCTCCCAGTTGGTACCAACGAGGGCGCGAATAGTTCCTGATGGCAGTTGGTCGTCTTGGTCTAGCACGCCAATCTTGATACCCCGACCCCTTCTTACCTCGCCAGACTCGGGCAGTTGCGTACCTGCTAGCACTCGTAACAGGGTGGTCTTGCCGGTTCCGTTGATGCCTACGACACCGAGTCGCTCTCGGGTGCTGACTGTTACCGAAAGATCGCGAAATAACGTACGGTCAGATCGTGTCACGGTGATGTGGTCAGCGTCAATTAGGATAGTCACGCTTCCACGGTACCGGTTCCACACTGTCGACGACGGCGTCGTGTCGCGCATTGGCTTAATAAACACCTCGATCGCACGGGTGTCGCGCGGCTGATCGTCAGCGATACCACATGCGAAGCAGCCTGTTCGACGGAGATGGTCAAGGCCCCTTAGTTAGCGATCTGGGTATCGTGACCGTCGAAGATGTGCAGGTTCTTCACTCTGCGAAGCGTTATCAGCACGAAGACAACACCGGCAAGGAGGAGCACAACCAGCGTCTGGTCGATGCCGGCTCCTATGGCTCTCGGGCCATAGATGAAGAATGCAACGAGTAACGCCCCCATCACCGCTCCTGAGAAGAATGCACCGATCAAAAGCCAGCGGTGCTGGTGGGGTTGGAACTGGACGTCTGGCAACTTCTTGTGTCCAACCGTCAAGAAGACGATCGCCGTCATGATGTCGAAGAAGAACTCGGCGAGCAGGAAGAAGCCAGCCGCCGATAGGACCAGGTTAAAGAAGTTGCCCAGTGAAGAGATAAAAAGTTGGATCGCGACAACGACCAGAGTGAGACCGAGGACCGAGACGGTGGCGATATGGGGCACGTGTCGCTTGCTCAGCTTTCCAAACGAGGCCGGGATCAGGTTCTCACGCCCCATGGAATACAGCGCTCGGGTGAGGATGTAAGTGGTCAGCCAGAGTCCACCAGCGGTGGATGCCAGAATCGGAACCAGAATCACCCAGTGTGCGGACGGGAGGACGCGTTGTGCCCAGAGAGCCAATGGGTCCGAGTCATTGGGTGCCGATAGCGCCTTCATCGGAGTTTCAGCAAACATCAGTGGATAGAGGATTGCGTAGAACACCAAGGCGAGGAATGCGCCAATGACGCCACTGACGCCGGGGTCCTTGCGTGGCTTGGTTGACTCTTCGGCTGCATAGGAGTCGATCTCCCAACCGTCCAGCACGGTAGCGGCTACGACGGCGACCACCAACATACCACCGACGGGTAGGGCTCCAAAATGAATGGTGACTGCTGTGGCATGCAGGCGTGCAAGCCCGAGAATCCCGAAGCCGAGCAGTGAGACCATTTCGAGTACAAAGAAACCCTTCGTGATTTGAGCCGTTGGCTTGGAGCCCAGGAGGAGAGGCACAGCGGCGAAGATGACCCAGAAGATGGTGACCAAAATGGTGACCACGTTGGTCGGATGATAGTGGGGTGCGACAAGGGCCAAGGTGTAGGTGGCCGCTGGGATGGCGATGGGGGGGATCGAAAAGAAGTAGGCAAGGATGAGGATCCACGCTTGATACTGAGAGACCCTCCGGCCCATCACCCGTGCCGACCAGTGATACGAGGCACCGGCATTCGGGAAGTGCCGATTCAAAAGTCGAAAAACGAAGGACGCAATCACGAAGGGAATCGCGAGAATGGCGATGGCTGGTAGAGCCCACCATCCAGCATCGGCGGCCATGACTCCGCCGGTGGCCGCGACCGAGAACACGGGACCGATGCTCGAGATCGAGAGTGGGAACAGATCAAAGAGACTAAAGACCTGGCGCATTTTGCGCGGCGCGGTTGGCTCCATCGATGACGGGGTTGCTAGCTGGTCCTTCACTGGTCCTCTTTCTAGGGGTCTGAGTCGGCGCGTGTAGGTAATACTTCAACAGTAGTTGCGAACTGTTTGCAACAAGGCGTTATTCCCATACCGAGACATTCCTGGTGGGTATGGCTTCCTGTGTCAACCCGAGGCAAAATCCTTGGGTATGCGCCGAACAATGTGACCTTCGTAGCCGAAATGTGCCTTGGTGACGATGGTGGGGGCTCGGTGCTCGTGACCTGGCACTGGACAGAAGGTGCAACGTAGGGGCCCGGGCGGGAAGGAATTGGTCGCTTGGCCGGTTTGTTATCGGAGAAGTTGTCCATCAGCATCTTGGAAATGAGGAATCTCCTATGGTTGAAGCTGCGCGAACCCGAGCCTCTCATAGCGGGCTCGCCCTGCTGGTGATCGTCATTGGGGTGCTCATCACAGCGGTCGATACCACCATCGTTGTGCTCGCACTCCCAGAGATCCAACGCAGCCTCCACATTGGCCTATCGTCGATCATCTGGGTCATCATTGGTTATCTGCTGGTGATTACGTTGCTCGCCACCCAACTGGGACGTCTCGGTGACATGTTCGGTCGGGTGCGGATGTACGAACTTGGTTTCCTGGTGTTCATCGTCGGGTCGCTGCTCTGTGCACTTGCTTGGAACGAAGCAGCTATCGTCGGCTTTCGTCTTTTGCAGGGGGTCGGCGGTGCACTGGTGGCGGCCAACTCCGGGGCGGTGATCGCGGATACGTTTCCTCCCGAGCAGCGAGGCAAGGCCTATGGCTACAACGCGATCGGTTGGAATATCGGAGCTGTCTTGGGGGTCCTGCTCGGTGGCCTGATCGTGACGTACTTCTCCTGGAGATGGATTTTTTGGATCAACGTCCCCATTGGACTCGTCGCGCTCGCGATCGCCATCAAGGTCCTCCATGACCACGGTGATCGCGAGAAGCGCAGGCTCGATTACCTTGGGACCATCACGCTTGGTCTGGGGCTCTTCGGCATTCTTTGGGGGTTGACCAAACTCACGAGTGAGTCGTTGAACGCGTCAATCATCGAGTTCGTGATCGCCGGCTTGGTGCTGTTGGGGGTGTTTGCGGTTGTCGAACTCCGGCAACGGGAGCCGATGTTGAATCTGGCGCTCTTTCGAGTGCCGACGATGTCACCGACGTTGTTGGCAGCGCTTTTCCAAGGATTGGCGAGCTTCTCTGTCTTGTATCTGCTGCTCATGTACCTTCAAGGAGTCCGAGGATACACCCCGCTACACGCGTCCCTCCTGTTGCTTCCCGGCTACGTGGTTGGCGGTGTGGTCGGCCCGTTCGGTGGCCGACTTGCGGATCGCTATGGTGCGGTATGGCCGGCGACCGCTGGCCTCGTGCTGCAGATGGTGGCGCTGATCGTCTATGCCCATTTAGGTACGGGGTCAGCGATCTGGATTCTCTCTGGTGCCTACGTCATCGGTGCGATTGGCTCTGGCGGCTTCTACCCAGCCAACAACGCTGCGGTGATGAAGGCGGCACCCGCTGGTAGCTTTGGTATCGCTTCGGGCATGTTGCGCACGTTTGCCAACATTGGAATGGTGTTCTCGTTCGCAGCGGCCATAGTGGTCGCATCTGGAACGATCTCGAAGAATCAGGCCTTTGCGATTTTTGTGGGCACTTCCAAGCTCAGCGCCCATCTCGGGTCAGAGTTCACCTTTGGTATTCACGACGCGTTTTACCTCTCTGTTGTCCTGATGGCCATCGCTGCGGTCTTCTCTGCGACCAACCTGAGGCACCACTTCGCCAAGAAATCTGGAGAATTACAAAATTTCCCCCCCGAAACCGTCACCCCCTCCAACTAACCCCCGCTAGAGTTATCTATCCCATGTGCTTTACGGCTCTACCAAGAGCTCGTAAGGCACCTCTGGCAATGAGACTCTGGCAGTGACGT
>JALCZJ010000057.1 GCA_022690815.1 Ferrimicrobium sp. | reverse complement strand
TGCGCTCGCCAACTCCATGTTAAACGTCGTCTGGCATCTCCTTACCAATGGAGAACTCTACCAAGATCTAGGGGCTGATTACTTCGAGAAGCACAACGATCCCGAAGCTCAGGTAAAGCGACTGGCTAAGCGGATCGAGGCTCTCGGGTTCGACGTCACCGTAACCGAGAGGGTCGCCTAGCTCGAACGATTCACGAAACCTCTACCACTCTCGCATCGTGGGGTGCTTAGGTCTTGTCGTCCCAATTCTCCAGGTGGTGGGGCATTACACTTTAGATACGTGTGTTGAAGACGGAGCTACCGCTCACGGCGGCAGGACTCCAAGCATGCTACGACAACGCAAGTTGGACGTAGGAGGTGGTCAATCATCGACTTGGGCTCGTTCTGTCCCTGTGGATAGGGCAGAACACTCAAGGGCGGCTGGAGAGCGAAAAACACAAGAGGTGCAGAAAAATGTATATGTATTTTGGAGCGGCTCTTGTATCTCAAACTGCACCCCTGCTACCGTCCAGGGGCTTGATACCTTCTCACCACCGTCGTCTGATAGCTGGAACAGGACGCTGACCGACTCAACCACCTCTCGGTACTGACCGAAGTTGCCCGGTAAGATCACCTTGTTGGTTGGATTGCCGTCCATAACAAGCACGCAGCAATGTGTGAGCTCAGCGACCTTGTGAGCTTGAGCCTTAGTTCGCATAGTGGCGATCATGAACAGGCTGCATCTACTGCACGTTTTGCTCTGCTAGTCGCTGATCTCCGGCCATATAACCGGGCGCACAACGACGTAAGTAGATCTGTCACGTATGGGGTCGTCATCCACTTCTGTGGCCTCTACCACGACCAACTGCCTAGACTGAGCTTTTAGCGCGGCTTCAACGCATTCGGCACCGAAACGGCAGAATCTATCCCAATGTTCAACAAGGATTGTCTCAACCTGCTTGTCTTCCAGTCATGAGAGAAATTTACGTCGATGCCCATTGAGCGCTGAACCAACTTCGATCACCACTCGATCGCCCGAATAACCATGATCCGTTGCCCAAGCAAACACCCTTGACACTTGGCGGTCAAGGTCTGACTTTTGGTCGGACGGCGATACTCTCGCGTAACTAACACAAGACTGAGATTTTGACGGCTTAGACTCCAGATCTCCTACCAAAATCAATCCACCAATTTGGCGCGCCGGTACTGGCAATTTACCAGCGCGATACCACCTGTATGCCGTCTGAGGATGTATGCCTTGAGACATAGCCCACTCACGTAAGCTCGTTCTACTACAGTGCATCGCTCTGACAACTGTTGCAACCCCGTCGTGCCTTGGGTGCTGGTATGGCTTTCGCTGTTGATAGAACACGCCAACAGCCCCCACGGCAAACTCCAGCCGATGCGGTCAAACTCGATCGCCCGACTCAACTCGTGATCGAGGCCCTGACCCAATTGGGGACAACCTCAACCCACGTCTGGCCGGGGGCAAGCGAGATTTGTTGCCCGTTGGGGAGATAGTACGACGTTGTCGAATTCAACGAATGGCGAACCCAATCACCCTTGTAGATCTCTCCATTACGCAAGATCCAGACCGGACCTTCTCCTACCGTCTGAGAGTGAACACCCAAACTGTGGGGCCCACTCTCGTTATAGGTACCTGGGGGGGCGTTGACGAACTGGACCACGACGTTGGTGGCACTCAACTGCTCACCACCGTTGCCGTAGGCCGGCTGTCCGGAATAGAAGCGCAGAAATCGATTGGCCGACGGACTCCATTGCCAGCTCACATCCTCTGGCGCAGAGAATGGCAGATACACCGTATTGACACTCGATCCTCCCTTGGGGACGGTGCTCGAGAAGTCAAAAAGGCGGGGAGGAGGCGTTGTGGAGCCGACGAGAGACCAGATCTCGGCCGGTGACCCGTAGAGGTTTTCGGGTGGAACCCGTGACGTAATTCTTACGAATGGTGGGCCAACAAATGCAAGAGCATCGATGTAATGCATCCAGCTCTGGGCCTTCGCCTCATCGATGTCAGGAATGATGCCCCCGGCGGAGACCAGAATGGGATGTCCTAGTTGGTGCACCACATGCCAATCAACCCAACGCAACGAGCGAATCGGGCCCACGGTCGGTGGAGACTGACACTGGAAGACGGCGATGAACCGCGTGATGCCCCCCTCTGCCTGCACCTCATAGACGACGTCTGCCTCTTGAAGCCCGCTTTGTGGACGCGCACCGGGATCATTGCCAACCTTGATAGCAAGCGCAGCTCGTTGTGGCACGTGGCCGTTGGGGGCGGGTAGATCGGTGAGAGGGCACCTCGCCTCCGTCGATGCGGTGGTTGCTGGTAGAGTTGAGGCAACCGCCCGTGGCGTCGAAGTGGCCTTGTCCTTCGCAGGCACTACCGGAGACTTGCTTGTGCGCAACGCACCAATGGTGATGGCTCCGCCGATCACGACAATCACCGCAACGACAGCAAGCATCGTGTTGAGGACCCGGTGTTGTGTGCGCGATGCCTTCTGCTTCGCTCGACCTCCCTTGGCACGAGAGTGCTTAGCCACTCCACCTCCCCTTGTCGTGTCTTTTGCTACGATCGAGTCAGCAACTTAACGCGATGCCAACCAGGTCACGAAACCTGACCCAGCCTAGCTCGTAACACCCGTCGCTCACCCTGGCTATATCATCAAGCGAGCGAACTCCTTCGCGTAACCATCGCCCAACCGCAAGCGAGACGGAGTCCCCAACCTGGATCGTCATGGTGGCATTCGTCGGAACCGGGAGATCTTTCAGCACCGTTTGGATCGAAGTAGACGACCGTGGCACAACAAAGGGCTGCTCAAGATAGCCCTGCCATCCATCAACATCATTGGCAATCAGCGCTTCAAGTTGGGGCTCATGCTCCACCCCTACCCCAACCACACGTGCACCAATGCGATGTGCCATCGTCGTCAGCGTCTGCACAACCGCCTGAGACATCTCTGAAGCTACGAAGCTGGCGATCAACCGTCGATCGAGCTTGACCCAGTCAGGCTCGAGCGCAACCAGTAACGAGAGTCCTCCATAGCCAACGCCAGCGTTGTCTAGCGCAATCTGAGCGCCTCGTTGTCGCAGCCCGACAAGCGACGCAGCCAGTTGCGCTGGGCTATGGACGATGCTCTCCTCGGAGATTTCGATAATCAGCCGATCACACCACGGAGCGAGGAGGTCCTGAACCGCTGGTGTACCCACAATTTGGGGAGACACGTTAACGCTCAGGCGCGCCTCTGTCTCCTCTTGCGCATACCGATCGAGCAGCCGACTCAAGGTGCAAAGCTCCAAGGTCACATCCAGTCCAAGGGCTCCTGCCCTGGCAAACAATTCCCTGGAGTCAACCCGCGGGCTTCTCGTCAGTCCTTCGATCGCCATAAGCTCGGAACTCGTACATGAGGTGACGGGTTCGAGTATAGTAGTCAACTCCTGCGGAGCGGCGAGGGTGCGCCGCACCTCGGTCTCCCAATCGAGCTGACTGGTAATGTTGACGCCGATCCTCTTGGAGATCATGACGCCTCCACCGCGACCGTGCCACCTCCAGCGGTAAGCAGCTGTTCAATACGCACGATCCCCAACACGCGACGAGCATGATCGGTCACTACCAGCGGATCGAGTCTGGTGTCGACACCGCGAGCGAGGCCCCGCCTGAGACACTCCCCTAGCGAGGAGCCACATTCCACTTCTGTAACGGACCTCACGCGTTCGACTCCGTCGGCACTGATCGACCAGACAAAGAGGGGACGACCAAAATGATCAACCCCTACCCCGAGGGTCTGACCTACGAAGCTGGAGCTTCCAAAGGCGGTCGCAACCGGCTCGGTCACCTCAGCAAGTTCACGCCCGAGCGTCACGTTGCGCTCCTTGCGACTGTGACTCGCCAGCTTTGCTGCGCTGATACGAGGGAGACCAGGACCGGGGCGAGCAATCCAGTACCCCTGGCCCATGTCGATTCCGAGCCGAGCAGCGGCATCGAACTCAGCTTGGGTCTCGATGCCCTCGGCGACGACTTGGATATCCTTGGCACGCGCCGCGTTGACCAGCGTCGCGACCACCGCTGCCTTGGTCGGGCTACGATCGAGATCGCTGATCAGGAAGCGATCGACTTTGATCATATCTGGCTCAAGTTCATACATCAACTCAAGCCCTCCATAGCCAGCACCGGCATCATCAAGAGCTATCCTGGCCCCAAGTGCCCGATAGATGGCAAGCTGGCGTCGAAGTGGCTTGATCTCGGAGACCGGGATGTGCTCAGTCAACTCGATGACCACACGATCGAGCGGGTTCTTGATAAGAATGTGATGGATTTCACGCATGCCGAGATAGGTTGGCGATACATTGACGTGAAGAACAAACCCATGCGGTAGTTGGCGCAAAACTGCAAGCCCTCGTTCGAGCGCGATCGCCTCCAGTTCAGCTCCGAGGCCAAGCTCCGACGCCTCCATGAACAGTCGTTCGGTAGGGATCTCCCCTTCGAAGCGCGCAAGCGCCTCATAGCCAACAATCCCACCATGATTGAGGGAGACGATGGGCTGCGTTACGATATCCATCGCTGCCGGATTCGCCAGCGTCGCGGTAATGACCCCGACGACAGGGGCGGCATCCAGACAGGTAATATCCACTCCCTGGTCGTCTAATCGCTCTTGCATCGCCATACCTCGCCATCCCATGCCGCGTGCTGACCCCTCTATGGCACTTCGGCACAAATCACCATGCCTTTAACAGACGATGAAACGACAAGGGGGCTGATGTGCGACGCGGGGACTTGGAGGAGCCACACACCATGTCGCACCGGTTACCTTGCGACATCATGGGTGCAACCCGATTGAGGCTCACGCGCTCCAATTCCAGCCAGATGACTCGGCATTGGAGCCAATGCGACTGCGTGCTCCACGGCGGATCGTGCCAACGACCTTGGGTCAACGAACCTGGATCTTCCAACCCCAACGTTGCTGAGTGCTGCACAGCCAGTCCCCGGCTCAACCACGCAGCTCTCTCCCGAACGAGCCCAAGCGGGCTCAAAGAAATGTCATAGGGCACGGAACCAGGGAGGGTGATCGATCTGGATACTGATGGCCCAACCGTATCGTCGCACAGCGATGGAACGCTAGCTGTGCGCAGCGCGAGCACCCAACTCGAATGCAGACGCGCCCGCCACATCGTCAAAGGCTTATGGGGAGGGAGAACCTGGAGCGGGCTCAAGGGGCTATCGATTGTTCCCGTACCAGCATCGCTGTAACCGCTCGAGGAGCGATCACCAACGGAAGTTGTGAACCAAACGATCCAACCTCTCACGCCCAATGCCGCACACGTTGTCAGCCTCAAGGCACCGACGTCTATCGGTGTCACAAACCAGCGAGTGCACGCCACCCAAATTGCTCGTAGCGCTCCACCATGGTGCCCCATAGTGATAGATTGAACGACAGGGTCGCCAGGGGTACCGACCAGTTGCGCTCACTGGATCTACAGAACCGTAACGGATATGAGGATAAACGCCTTCATGAGCATAAATGCCAGGGAACTCAATGACTTCTCGCGTAAGGATCTATTGCAACGCCAAACTCGTGAACCAGAGAACGCACCAGCACGTGGCCTGATCCTTCGTGGCGTGTGCAGCCAACGATGCACCTACTCGCACCAAACCGTTCTGGCCCGCGGTCGAGCGCCTGACGGTCTCGTTACCGAGCACTTGGGGAACGTCGGCCTGGCCAGGCATAGTGTGCGCCCTGGTGTCACGCGGCCACAGCACCCCCGCGGGGACGCCTCCAGCGCAGATGATCATCGCCCGACCGAATTCGCCCTTGCTACAGGGAGCGTCCACTCAACACCACTACCGTGGATCGCAACGGGCGTGGCGTCGATGTCGACGCCCACCAGAGCCACCCCTTTCGCAATTGACGACCGGGCTCAAACTCTGTCTCGCATTGGGCTGGTCACAACTGGGCTGGTCACAACTGGGCTGGTCACAATTGGGCTGGTCAGAAAGCTGACCGAACACCGCACCAACCTATCGATCGCAAGCGACCCCCCCAAGACCGTGGAGCCACAACGATGGCATACCAAGCAGATGGGTCAACGATGCGGATACGCGATGCCTCAACAGGGCTCTCGGTTATGGACCAACGCGAGCCCCATCTCGGTGAGCACCTTGTCCTGGTCATGGAACGACCTCCATTCGCTCCGTGACGCTATCGTTGCTCATCGTAGGTCGTCTCGACTGAGACGACCTCTGGGAGCTCCAGTCGTGTGGAGCCCAATATCGGCGACATCGCCGGCGCCTTCAGCTTCGGCCACCCAATGGGAGCCATTGCAGCTCCTCTCGGCGGTGCCATTGCGATCGAGGGTGTGCTGGCAACAGCGATCGCGCCTACGCGGAGCACAATTGCGTGATCGCACCGCAGGCAGCCTGTGGAACCTCGTCGATGATCAAGGCTAAGTACACCACGACAGGATGGTGTGTCGCCACGCAGCACGGTCGCTCGTGGCTCGGCGTAACCATCATCACACTGGCGTGCTTAGTGCTGGCTAGCTGTGGCACGATACAGAGTTCGCAAGGGCCCGCGCAAAGCTCACAAGAGTCGGTGCTGCACGTCAGCGAGGGGGCTTCCCACGCAATAACGACACCGTTCGAGGGGACCAACCTTGATTATTCCGGAGTAGCAGAACCATACGGCGTCGCGTCGGTGATCGACGCAGTCACCTCGGCGGCCCCTGGAACAATCCGATATCCCGGCGGGGCTATCTCGAACTACTGGGATTGGCAAACTGGAACGGTCAATCAGCCACCATCGACGAGCGTAACCAACTCCGGTAGGACCAAGACCAAGCCGGGCCGATACCGCAGGTACGGGTTCACGCTAACCACGCTCAAGAAAATCACGCACGCGACCGGCGCTGTTCCGATCTTCGACCTCAACGTGATGACCTCAACGCTGAGCGACCAACTCGAAATGTTGACAACCGCAGCGCAAATGGGGATTCCCGTTCGCTACATCGAACTCGGCAACGAGTTCTACCTGCCCGACTCAAACTATCTCCGCGCCTTTCCGACTCCAAGGTCGTATGCGGATCTAGTCGCATCGTGGGCGCCAGCGATACGCGCAGCCTTCCCGAACGCGCAGATCGCTGCGGTCGCAAGCGCAGAGCGTACAACCCCTCGCGAACGCCAGTGGAACTCGATACTGCTCAGCATCGCAGCACGTGACATCAACGCTGTCACATTGCACGACTATCCTTCCATACAAGCCACCAAGACGAGGCTCCCCGCACCGGCAACGCTACTGGCGGGAGCAAGCATCGATTGGCAACCCGTCGCCGACATCATCAACTCGTTGCCCTCACGCCTGTCGGTGTGGATAACCGAGTACAACCTCGGCATCAATGCCCTCTCGCTAGGCTCACCTGCCTTCGGAACCACCTGGGAACACGCGTTGTACATCGCCGAACTTGATTTACAGGAGCTGGCATCACCACGTATCACGCTCACCGACTACTGGGATCTGTTTGGTGCCGCCAGTTCCGCGCAATTCACTTCGGGCATACCGCCTACGACGACACCCACGGGCAGTGCCAGTCGACTGATCAACCAAGCGATGAAGCAAGCGACGGAAGTCACAGAACTTACCATTGCAAATGACCCGGTGTTAAACGGATCCACAACCTCAGTGAGCGGGATCAACGTGAGGCCCGCCTCTGGAGG
The DNA here is from genome assembly GCA_022690815.1 of Ferrimicrobium sp. NCBI lineage: Bacteria > Bacillati > Actinomycetota > Acidimicrobiia > Acidimicrobiales > Acidimicrobiaceae > Ferrimicrobium > Ferrimicrobium sp. The sequence goes on along the minus strand of JALCZJ010000057.1, from coordinate 509 downwards.
AGACAGGCTCATCTTTGTCAACCTCGGTTCGAGTTCTGCCACGCTTGCCGCAGGCAAGTTGATCCCGACGGGTGCATCCGCGCAGCAGTTGCGCGGCTCACCTTTGGCACAAGCAGTGAATTTGGTGTCACTGCACGTCTCAAGCGACCTGACACTGCCACCATATTCAGTGACGGTCGTCTCCAAGTAGCGGTGGGTATCCACTGACCTCGCACCTTGAACGTAGGTCACATCCAAGAGTCTGGTCATGGTGGCTCCAAGGCGTGCGCGAGCTCAAAAGGGGTCGCATCGGCCACCTGGATTTCTAGTGTCCCTAATCAAAGTTTCGCTGTGAAACGGGAATTTTCAATATTTGGCCCCCGTTGAACCCATTGTACATCTGCTCTCTTGGGGCAAGAGGCAATGACAGTGGCCAAGCAGATATCCAAAGCAACCCAAGCGGCGAATGATTCACAAGGGACCAAGAAGCGTACCGGAGGTAAACCCACCTACGTCGTCACGTTGAGTGA
>JALCZJ010000056.1 GCA_022690815.1 Ferrimicrobium sp. | reverse complement strand
TGCCTTTGAGCTTCTTGGAGTCTCTCCGACTCTCGGCTACCTGTAGACAGGGCTCTACTTACAAACCCCCTGGTGGGGCCCGATATTGGTTGTCATGGTGGGGGGAACTTCGGGTTAGCGCTTATCCGACTGAAGGTTTCCCTGGTTGTAAGGAGCCTGATCAGCCACAGTTACAGTACCGAACGCACGATGGCTCCGATAGCCCCGACCTCGACGAGAAACCCATCGTGACCAACCTTCGACTCGACGATCGAGATACCCCGACAGGTCGGCAGTGCGTCAGCAATGGCCTGCTGCTGCGCGAGGGGGAAAAGGCGATCCGAGGAGATTCCAATGACCGTCACCGCCGCTTGCACCCCCGACAGAGCTCGCCTGAATCCACCTCGGCCGCGACCAACATCATGATAATTCATCGCCTCAGAGAGGCGAATGTAGGAGTTGGCATCAAAGCGCTCGACCAGCTTCCTTCCGTGGTGAGCGAGGTAGGACTCCACCGCAAACGAGGGATGTGCATCGCTCATCTCATGGCCGCCACCAACAGGACTTCGACCAAAACGACTGTCGAGTTCCGCGGGGCTTCGATAGCTGAGATGGGCCAACTCTCGAGCCAGTCGTAAGCCTTGAGCGGGAACCACACCGTAGCGGTAATAGTCACCACCACAAAAGTGCGGGTCGTGCTCGATCATGCGGATCTGTAGCGACGCCAGGGCGATCTGCTCCGCTGTGGCTGCAGCGCACGTCGCGAGTACGACGGCACGCTCCATCGCATCCGGATACATCACCAGCCACTCGACAACGCGCATACCTCCCATGGAACCGCCGATGATGGCCGCAAAGCGGTTGATGCCAAGCAATCCAGCCAACGCATGCTCCACCCGCACCTGATCACGAACCGTGATCTTGGGGAACCGAGGACCAAAAACTTCTCCATCTGGAGCGATGGACGATGGACCTGTCGTGCCTTGACAGCCACCGAGAACGTTCGGACAGATGACATAGTAACGATCGGTATCGATGGCCAGCCCTGGGCCAATCAGACCGTTCCACCAGCCAGGCGTTGGGTGCCCGGGCTCGATCTCACCGACCGCGTGCGAATCCCCGGTGAGCGCATGCAGTACCAAAACTGCATTGGAACGATCGGCATTCAACGTCCCCCAGCTCTCGTACGCGACCTCGACCGGACCAATCGTCGAACCCATCTCGGTAGTAAAGTTCTCGCTAACTTGCACAAATCGGCGATGACCGGCAAAGGTCCCGACTCGCCAAGCTGGCGTGGTCACCTGTTCAACCTTCTTTTGCAGCACGGAAACCAGCCTCCAAGTCAGCCAGAATGTCATCAATGGTTTCGAGCCCGATCGAGAGCCGGATCAGATCAGCACTGACACCAGAGGCTTCACGCTCAGCCTCGTTGAGCTGAGAGTGCGTCGTTGAGGCTGGATGGATCGCGAGGCTGCGAACGTCACCGACGTTGGCCAAATGGCTGAAAAGTTCAAGACCCTCAATGAAGCACTGCCCGGCCTCGTCCTTACCCTTGATGCCAAACCCGATGATTGCTCCAGCACCACGCGGCATGTAACGTCTCTGTCGCTCATGCCAAGGACTCGAGTTCAAACCCGCATAGGACACCCAGGCCACCTCGTCGCGAGACTCCAGCCACTCGGCTACGGCCTGCGCGTTCGAGACATGACGCTCCATCCGAAGGCTGAGGGTCTCCAACCCCAAAAGAAACTGGAAGGCGTTGAAGGGGGATACCGAAGCACCGATATCGCGCATGTACTGTAGACGGGCTTTGAGGATGTATCGTGTTGGCCACAATGCCTCGGGAAGCTCGGAGTAGACAAGCCCGTGATAGCTCTCATCGGGCTCGGTGAAGTTCGCAAAGCGCCCAGAGCGCTCGTAGTCAAAAGTACCACCATCGACGATGACCCCTCCCAGCGAGGTGCCATGACCACCGATGAACTTGGTTGCCGAGTGGACAACGATATCAGCCCCATAGTGCAGCGGCTGAGCGAGAAACGGGGTGGCCAGGGTGTTGTCGACTACCAACGGGATCCCGTGATCGTGCGCGACACTTGAGATGCCCGCAAAGTCAATGATGTCCCCCTTAGGGTTGCCAATCGTTTCGGCATAAAAGGCACGGGTCTCAGGCCGAATGGCGGACTCCCACTCAGCTAGATCATCCGGATTGGCGATAAATGTCGTCGAGATGCCTAACTTGGCCAGGGTGTGGTGCAAGAGGTTATAGCTGCCACCATAGAGCGACGAGGACGCGACAATATGGCCGCCACCTTCAGCTAAGTTGATGAGCGCTAGGGTCTCTGCCGCCTGACCACTGGCGGTCGCCAGTGCCCCTACCCCACCCTCCAGGGCCGCGATCCGATCCTCGAAGACCGCCTGTGTCGGATTGCCGAGCCTGGTATAAATGTTGCCGAGCTCTTCAAGACCAAAGAGGGCCGCGGCGTGGTCGGTGTCGCGAAACACGTAGCTCGACGTTTGATAGATCGGAACAGCACGCGCACCCGTCGTTGGGTCGGCCACGGCTCCGGCATGAATCTGCTGTGTTTCAAATCCCCATTGTGACATTAGATCATCTCCTTTGTAAGTATTGTTAAACGATATTTTGTAGAATATTTCTCGAGATTATTTACCCTGCTAACCGAGACCTTGGGTGCTGGTGTCTTGTGATCCTCTAGGGAGTCGACCTGTTTACGCGCAAAGTCCGTAATGAGATCCAAAGTGATCAGCGCTCACGTGTCTTAGCATGTAGGTCACGGGCCACCCTGTGCGAGTTAGCGTTCGAATGTCGTGCCTCTAAACGGGCTAGCGACCCAGAGCCATCGATGGGTTACCCAAGATCAACATCAGCGCCAAGCTGAAGGACCCGCCAACATATCACCCGGTTCGGATGTCGCTCTACCCATATCGCGAGCGCAAACCCGACGCACCTGAGGAAGTTGCAAGCTGGTCGAGAACACGGTCACCTCGGCTACAAGATAGTCACCAGGGCGACAAAACGCTAGGGGACTCGCGCACCGTGTCGGCGATCCAGCGCCACGGCTCGGCTTTTGCTCAAACGACCAGCGATGGGGGATCGGGCGGACAGAACGCTGAACGGTGAAACCCTGTAAACCTCGATACTCTTGCACGCTACGCCTCCCAGCCTCAATGGGAAACCGAGCACGGTGCAAAGGCTTCCCGCCTTGCCAGCCAACGAGGCTGACCAGCTCTTCCTCCGGTAGCACCGTCTTGCGGGAGCGGTTGCCATTCTGCCATGCCGGAGGGCTTACGGCAGAATTCTTGAGCTACACATATGCTATCGGCTATCAGAAGCAATCCTGTAGTGTCAGCCAAATATTGTGAGAGTCTTCTGGTATCACATCCTCGTAACATCCACTCAATAGACGCATCGCTCGTGCCCATGGATTCTTCCGGTTCACTATCTCGTGTCATCATGGCATTTGCAGCCGACGCCGATCTATGTTCCCGGAACACCCATTGATATGAACCGACGACAGTGTCGTATTCGGGTTGTCCTGGCTACGCTCTGGTGACGATGATGTGCTGTGACGATCGAGAGCTGCGGCTCCAAGGAGCCCTCCTGGTCTGGGGTGAGACCAACCGCCGCCACTTCCCTTGGCGCCAGGACCGCGATCCTTACCGTATCCTGGTCGCGGAGACGATGTTAACCCAGACCCAGGCCAGCCGGGTGGTTAGCTATTACCGTAACTTTCTCGAACGCTTTGCGTCTCCCGCGGAGCTTGCAGCCGCCTCCGTTCATGAGGTACTCGCGAGTTGGAGCGGCCTTGGATACAACCGGCGGGCAATACGGCTTCGCACCTGCGCGCAAGTACTCGTCGAGAAACACCACGGCGTCGTGCCCCAGAATTACCCCGACCTTTGTGCTTTGCCGGGCATTGGTGCCTACATCGCCAACGCCGTCCTTGCGCAGGCTTATGGACACAAGGTTTCAGCTCTCGACACCAACGCAAAGCGTGTGCTTTCGCGCGCCTTCTTCGGACCCATCACGTCACCCACAATGCTCCAAGCCAAGGCAAATGCGGTCGTACCCCTCGATCGATCATGGGAATGGACCCAGGCGGTCTTCGATCTTGGAGCTCTCGTCTGTCGTAGTCACCCCCTATGTCAGGTTTGTCCGCTAAGAAGCGACTGCACCTTTGCTGGTGAGGGCGACGATCCCTACATACCCCCGAGGCGCCAATCCGTCTTCGAGGGATCGCATCGACAAAAACGAGGGCTCGTTGTGCGAGCCCTCGCGACAGGGGTCTCAGACAAGGAAGAGCTTCGACGCTATGTTGGCCTTGACAACCATAGTTTTGACCTAATCTACCAGGAGCTCAGCGAAGAAGGTTTTCTCGACGTCACCAGCGACCATCGCAGATAGTTGCTCGCGAATCTTGGCCCAGATGGCCTAACGAGCATCGGCACCCGAGGTGATCTCTTGCACCGCCTCACGGCAAACAGAGTGACATCGACAACCAGGGAGCGTCGCTGTGTTCCGCCGATATCCACACACGCATCGTTTGGCAAGTCGGTCAACTTATCCCCACCATCGGCCTCATTGAGAACGCTGGCGCAACAACTCCTCCATCGCTCGGGCAAAACCCTCGTCTTCATTGGAGGTGGTGACACGATCTGCCGCACCCCGAACATCAGGCGCGGCATTACCCATAGCTATTGCAAGCCCAGACCGAGTAAACATATCGACGTCGTTTGCCATATCACCGATGGTGGCGATGGCTTGGGTGTCGATCCCGCAGTAGGCGGCAAGGAAATCGACAACGGCACCCTTGTTTGCCTGTGGATGGGTGATGTCGAGATAATAGGGTTGCGACGCTTCGGCTGAGACTTGATCCCCAAAAGCCTCTCTCACCTCGTTGGTGACCCTGGCGATGACATCGTGGTCATCGCTTACTCCCACCACCTTGACAACCGATTTCGATGGAATCGTTCCAGCTGGTCTTACCGTAGGCTTGAACTGCACCGTTGCGGCCTCATGATCGACATGAGGAGCATCGAGACTCGGGACATACCATTTGGATCCAGCGTAGAACCACAGCTCTAGCTTCGTCCTTCCCAGCTGATCGACGATCTCCTCCACCAACCCATCCGCAAGCCCATGTTCTTCCAACATGTCAAACTCAGGTGACAAAATCTGTCCGCCATTGAAGGCCGCAAAGGGCAGCGAGATCGCCAGTGGCTTTACGAGCATCTCCATTCCTCTCGGCGGGCGGCCACTGGTCAACGAGAATTGCACACCGTTATGTTTGAGCGCATCAATGGCATCCATAGCGCGGGCGGTCAACACCTTATCGTTGGTCACAAGCGTCCCGTCCACGTCGGCTAACACCAGTTGTATCTGGCTATCTACCCCCATCACTCCTCCTAAGCATCGATGTATGAACCATACTCGACAACTACCACACTAGGCCGAAAGCATCGGCCACCTTCAGTGCTGCGACTGAACCAACCCAGACCGACCCCAAAGCCGCAAGGTCCCATCGACGCACTCCAATCAAGAACATCATCGACTGTAAGTCCCCACCAATCCGATGAGCATGGCTTCAACAGCTCCTGACGGAATGGACGCGCTTGGGCAATAGAGCACCCCCTACATTGCTGCCTGCGGCGTGGCGGTTGGATCGACGTCTGGCCCAGAGGGCACACGAATCTGTCGGGCCGAGCACCAGCCAGCGCCGAAGACTACAACACGATGATTTTGGGAGGTGGCTGCCTGGGGTCAACAGACTTGATGGCGACAATAGGGGCTAATTACTAGCACGAGAGATTTGCGTTGCTGCTGCACATGGCATCATGTCCCTAACCGAACACAATGGTGATTACTGTTGAATTTTTACAGTGGCGATGCCTATGACGAGGGCTCCACACCCGCGATGACTTCGTCTACAGGAGGTAACACAATGGTTTCTGAGAAGATCTCTTCCATCACGGCTTCTCTTCTACGCTCGGTCGGCAAGTCGCTCTATAACCTGCGCTCTGGCGACACCCACAGCCTCTGGAATCATCCCGCGCTCATGGCGCCTGAAACGATCGAAATCCATAGCACCGATCTTGAACCCGCCTTCGTCATCGCACTCACGCATTCGGGTAAGGGGGTGGGAGCCAATCTCTCGCCACAGCTTTCCTGGACAGGGGTCCCAAGCGCAACTGGACAACTTCTACTCGTTATCGAAGATACCGACGTCCCACTACCTCGGCCGATTATCCACACCGTCGCACTGCTCGGTCCAAACCACTTGGCACTGCCGACCGGCGGACTTGCCCCGGCAACCCAGGAACTCGTTTTCTTGCCGGCATCATTTCGCCGGCGCGGCTATCAGGGACCCCGCCCCATACCAGGACATGGGACCCACCACTATGGATTCAACCTCTTTGCTCTGGCAAACGAGGTCGCATCGCCCGATCGTATCCAAAGCTGGCGACAGCTCCTTGAGACTGTTCATGGAACAGTACTCGCTCGCGGACGCCTCGTCGCCGTCCAAGAACGATAGTTGATAACCTCGCAGCACATATCCTTGGGCAACGACCAGTCCAGGCGATCAGATTGACCAAACCAATGTTTGTGCGCTCATCTGCATCGCGCGCCCACATCGTCGACCTTACAGGGGCGATCGCGCCAATCTGTGAGTACCAACAATCGCTTGTGGCGCCTTGCAAACCTCGTGCCTTTGTGAACCTTGCACCTGTCTTATGAGACCCATAATTATGCAATCTGATCCCGATCCTTGCCGATAGGCCTAACTCGAGGCCCACCCAACCCACAACACGGACTCACGGCCACGCTCGCAAACTAGAATCGTCAACAAATTACTCGGCATGGTCCCAGATGACCAGCAACACGGCAGGCCAACCAACAAACCAGTCGACGATGGACAAACCAGCCACAGAAAGAGCAGTAAGCCACGATGGACAATGACCTGACGATAGCCCGCAGGGCCCGCTTGCATCCAATCACCGATATCGCCCACGACATGGGCATCGGACCCGAGCTTCTTGAGACCTACGGCGACAACGTTGCCAAGATCAAGCTTGAGGCCATTGAGGCGCTCGCCGATCGCCCAAAGGCCAAATACGTCGTCGTCTCCGCCATCACGCCAACACCACTCGGCGAGGGCAAGACCACGACGACCGTCGGGCTTGGACAAGCGATGCGCCATATCGGTCGTCGAGCGACGATCGCCATCCGCCAGCCATCGATGGGCCCAACCTTTGGCATCAAAGGCGGAGCAGCCGGGGGCGGCTACAGCCAGGTGGTGCCCATGGAGCTACTCAATCTTCACCTTACAGGTGATATGCACGCCGTTACAAGCGCCCACAACCTGCTGGCTGCCATAATCGATAACCATCTGTATCGTAAGAACCCTCTTGGCATCAACCTCCACAACATCACATGGAGACGCGTGCTCGACGTCGATGACCGCGCCCTACGCAATATCGTGATTGGGCTCGGCGGCAAAAATGATGGCGTGCCACGCCAGACTGGTTTCGACATTACCGCCGCCTCTGAGATCATGGGTATCCTTGCCCTCTCAACCTCGCTACAAGATCTTCGTCAACGGCTCGGTCGCATCGTTATCGGCTATACCACCGACAACGAGCCAATCAATGCTGACCAGCTCAAAGCTGGGGGCGCAATGGCCGTCATGATGCGAGATGCGATCAAGCCGAACCTGTTGCAGACCCTTGAGAACACCCCCGTCCTTGTCCACGCCGGTCCATTTGGCAACATCGCCCACGGCAACTCGTCGATCGTTGCCGATCTCATCGGAGTCCATACCGGCGATTACCTGATCACTGAGGCTGGTTTTGGGGCCGACATGGGTGCAGAGCGATTCTTCAACATCAAGTGCAGGACCTCGGGATTGACACCGGATGCCGCCGTGGTCGTCGCCACCGTTCGTGCGTTAAAGGTTCACTCTGGAGCTCACCGCGTCGTCGCGGGTCGACCGTTGCCACCAGCAATATTACTTGAAAACCCAGACGAAGTGCATGCCGGGGGCGCCAACCTACGCAAGCAGATCGAAAATATCAAACTGCATGGCGTCAGCCCCGTAGTCGCCATCAACGCCTTCCCCGGTGACTTCGCCTCAGAACATGCGGCCATCCGAGAGATCGCCGAATCGATGGGGGTACGCGCGGCACTGTGTAACAACTTTGCCCAAGGTGGCGAGGGCGCAGTTGAACTCGCCAACATGGTGGCCCAAGCCGCTGAAGAGCCAAACGACTTTCATCTGCTCTATCCAGATGATATGCCCCTTCGCACCAAGATCGAGACCGTCGCCGAGAAGGTCTACGGTGCCGATGGGGTCGACTACCTGCCTACGGCGAGCCGCCAGCTCGAGGGCTATGAAGCAAATGGCTACGGTAACCTCCCAGTCATCATCGCGAAGACTCACCTGTCGATCTCTTCAGATCCAACCCTCAAAGGCGCGCCAACTGGCTGGAGAATGCCGGTGCGTGAGGCCAGGGCTTCGGTTGGTGCCGGCTTTGTGTACCTAATCTGCGGCGACATCAGCACCATGCCCGGGCTATCGGCCCATCCCGCGGCCGAAGGCATGGACATCGACGATGCAGGCGAAATTGTCGGACTTAGCTGAGCTCCCAGCCTACTCGCAACTCGGTGTCGATACTCTGTTGGAACTTATCGGTAGGCCAGCACCGACACCAGCGGCCGGTACGGTAGCGAGCGTGGCTGCCGCGCTTGCGAGCGCATTGTGCATAAAGTGCGCGAGCCTCTCCACCAAGCAACTAGCAGACGCATCTCGCTACCAACGACGCGGCATCGAACTTAAAACACGAGCCATCGGTCTCGCCCAAGTCGACGCCGAGGCTTACAACCAGGTGATTCTTGCGCGACGCTTACGGCGCGAACCACAATCTGGTGAGCAGGCGGCTCCGAGTATCGACGAGGCCATGCGACGCGTAATTGGGACTCCCATTGAGATTGCCCGGCTCGGAGTCGAGATTGGCAGACTGGCCGTCGAACTGGCAGAGCTTGGGAACCCCAACCTCGTTGGCGACGCCGTCACTGCAGCCCTCTTGGCTGACTCCGCCGTGCGGGCCGCCGTGACGCTCGCCAACATCAACCTCGCCAATCACCCAACAGACCAAGACGTGGCTACACTCGATACGCTTGTCACCCAGTCAAAGAAATCGGTGGCCAGCGCACAGACGCGAGCAGCCCAGCATACAGACCCCGCCAACCTTTAAGCCGAAGTTCCCCCCACCATGACAACCAATATCGGGCCCCACCAGGGGGTTTGTAAGTAGAGCCCTGTCTACAGGTAGCCGAGAGTCGGAGAGACTCCAAGAAGCTCAAAGGTACGTTGTTGTAAGGG
>JALCZJ010000055.1 GCA_022690815.1 Ferrimicrobium sp. | reverse complement strand
ACCCCAACCCCAGGCAACCCTGGTGTCACCCTTTTGGCCGGACACGTCAACTGGGTAGGCCAAGGAGAGGGAGCCCTTGGCGAGATCGGCCAACTGGTCCCCGGTGACCAAGTGATCCTCAACTGGGACGGACACCAGAGCACCTGGCAAATCACCACCAAGCCAACGCTCTCACCCAACACCGTGGCTCACCCTGAGCTCTTTACCAACCAAGGCACACCAACCCTGGCCCTTGTCACCTGCGGTGGCCCCTTCACCGAGATCCCTGGTGTGGGAGGCTCTTACGCCGACAACGTCATCGTGGAGGCGAGGCTCAGCTCATAGGTCGAGCTCTGTCGCGATTGGTGCCGTGGCTTTTGGGTTGTGAACTCGTTGCTGTGGTCTGCTGGCTGCGAGTATGGCGCTGCGGTTCTTCCCTTGCGAAGGTGTGGGCGAGCCAAGTCCTGCCCAGCGCCTGCTGGGCAGACGTGGCTCGTGCAGGCGCTAGCTGGTCAGTTGCTAGCCATCAGTACAGGGCAACGATCCACTTCTTACAGTACCCTTCGAAGGGTGCGCTGTAGGCTGCGATGGCATAGGTGGGGATGGCGTTGCGCACCAGCTTCCACTTCTTGCCACCAACCGAGGTGTTGATGTCGAAGTGGCTGGCGAGCTCCTTGGTAAGGGGTAGCTGATGGTGTCGTCCAGCCCATTCGAGCCCGAGAAGCAGCGTGCCATCAAGCTGGGGCTCGAGAATGGGATTGTTGAGTCCCAGGCTCACAACCGAGGGGAACGATGCGTCAAAACGCGAATAGGCGACGCTGGGACCCGGAAGAAAGAGGGGAGGGAGCGCTTGGGTCTGAGAGAGGTCCTCGAGGACGGAGCTGACCAGCCGTGGCTTTGGGGGCCGACTGATGCGGCGCAGGGTCGTTGCCTTGATCTGTTCGGGGCGAGCTGGATCGACGTCGGGAGTTGGGGCTGCGTTTTCGAGATCGAGATAGCATGGCGGGGTGAGCTCGCTCTCGGTACTCAGTGAGAGCCGGAGAAGCCGCCGTTTGGCGGTGTCGGCGATGATCAGTTCGCGGCGTAAACTGTTTTCGGCGATCGAACCAAGGAGGAGATAGCGGGCAACGGGCTTCATTTGATCTCCGCCAAGCCAATCCTGAGTTCTGCTGGATCGCGAGTGGGAAGTTGGCAGACGCGATCATGGCACAGATACGCGGCTCCCGGTTCAAGGTCCTCGAGGATAGGAGCGCCGGTACCGTGCACCACGATGAGGTCTCCTCGTGTGTTGGTCAGCGCCGTTGTGACAAGCTCATCGAGGCCATCGCCCGGGATGAGGACCTCAGTGGTTCCGAGGTCACGCTCGATGAGGGCCCAACACAGAATCGAAAACGATGCTGGCACCCGTTCGATCAGCGGTAGATACGCATCGAGCAACGTTGACCCCAGGTTCCCCAGGGCTGGGTCGAGGGCGATAGAGCCCACCCGTTGGGCGAGCCAGGCAAACAACGAGTTGGTTGAGGGGGTCGCGCCATCGTAGCGGTCAAAGCTCGCAAACGGCAAAATCCCTCCGTGGCGGCCGATGCTAAGTTCCGGTGAATCGGTGCTCATGAAGCGGGTAGTGGCGGTCTTAAGAGCCCAGGTAGCTTCGTTCAGCCAGGTGATCTCGCCAGTGACGGTGAAGGCCTCAAGCGCCGCGCCTGCGTAGTTCACATAGTCCGAGGCATAGCCTTCAATTGCGTTTCCGTCCTCGTAGGCGACGTGCACGAGGTCATCGCCATGCCGAAAGGTACCCTGTACCTGGTGCATGAGTCGAAGGCCCTCGGCGGTCATAGTGGCATCGGTGAGGAACCGTCCGGCGCGCAGCAAGGCTAGAGCCCAGCCGGCGTTGCCGTCACAGGTGGCTTTGTCGTCGATATCGAGCGCACAGCGCTCTCGTCGATAGGTCGATACCCGTTGGTTGATCGCTGCAAGGTCAGTGTTGATGCGCGGACTTGCCCCCAAAGGACGATGGAAGATGTTGCGACCTTCAAAGTTGCCGCCAGCGGTAACGCCGTAGAACTCGGCGAAGGTCCCGTAGCCCTCGCCCAAGAGCCCGCTCAGTTCGTTGGCGGACAGGAGGTAGTAGCCTCCCTCTTCACCGTCGGCATCGGCGTCGGTGGAGGAGGCGTAGAGTCCACTAGGCAAGCGCAGCGTGCTGGTGGCGAAGGTGAAGATTCGGCCAACAATCCAGCGGAGATCGACATCGTTTGTGTCGGCGGCTACGGTCGCATAGAGCGAGAGAAGGCCAGCCTGGTCATAGAGCATCTTCTCGAAGTGTGGGGTGATCCAAAATCGATCGGTCGAATAGCGAAAGAAGCCGCCGTCAATATGATCGTGGATGCCGCCGTTGGCGAGCGCCTTCAATGTGGTGACCACCATCGTCTCGATCCTTTCAGGATCGGCGACAATCGAGCGGGCACGCCACAAGATATCGAGTAGGTAGGGCTGTGGAAATTTGGGTTGATTGCCAAAGCCACCGAACTCAGCATCGAATCGTTCGGCTAGCTCCTCGACCATGCGCTCAAGGACCACGGTGGCATCAAGATCTGGTTTAGGTGCTGAGGGAAGTGCGTTATGGGTGCCAAGGGCGGTTGCATACTCGCGACTGGCCTCGGCCAGCGATTCTGGTTGTTCATCGCGCAACTGGATGATCTTTTGGGCGATTGAAAGCAGACCTGGCAGGTGGGAACTCGAATACGGAGGGAGATAGGTGGCACAGTAGATCGGTACGCCTTCCGGGGTGGCAAAGACCGTGATCGGCCAACCTCCGCTGCCCTGTTGAGCGACGAGCGCCTCCATGTACAAGGCATCGACATCGGGGTGCTCTTCGCGATCGACCTTGATGCACACGAAGTGCTGGTTCAGGTAGTCAGCGACCTCTGGCTGGTTGAACGTCTCATGGGCCATCACATGACACCAGTGACAGGCTGAGTATCCGATCGAGATGAGGAGAGGGCGCGCCAGCGATTGTGCAAGTTGGAAGGAATCGCTGCCGTAATACTGCCAGGCCACTGGATCGTCGGCGTGCTGGAGTAGATAGCGGCTCGAACATTCGTGAAGCCGGTTGGTCGGTTGGGGAGGGATCGCACTCATCGTTGCCCAAAGCCTACCAGCCTCACCATAGCTGTCATCGGTTGTTGACGCGCAGGTGGTGGGTTTTGTACAAGAGTGAGGGTTAAGGAATCGTCGTTGAGGGTGAGAGATCAGACCGAATGTGCCAATCCCTGGCCCCAGACCGCCGAGGTGCGATACCACGTGCAAATCGGCATGTCAGTTGGCCCTACCAAGACAGCTGGGCCATGCTCATGTAGCTCCACCTGCGCCCACGTCGTCGCGTTGACGTTATAGCTTGCCGCGAGCAACGTGTGGGTGATCGGATGAAGCGGGCGGATACACAAGACAGACGCGACCTGACCACCTTTGAAACCGGCCACCTAACCGACTTGAGGCAAGTGCGACGCGTAAGACAAGTAGTCTACGACATAGGTGTGCGTTGGTCTTTGTGAGGAGGGTTTGGCGTGGGAGTGGCGATTATTACCGGAGGTTCTCGAGGGATTGGATTGGCGACGGCGACGAGCCTTGCCAAGCAGGGCCATGAGGTGATGCTCGTTGCCCGTAAACCTGACGAGCTCGAGGCCGCGGCCCAACAGATCCGCGAGCAGGTTCCTAACGCGGTCGTCGGCGTCTGTCCGGCGAATCTACGCGAGGTCGATGCGCCGACAGCGATCTTCGATGTGGCGAACGAGATGTTCGGCCAGGTGTCGATGCTCGTTAATAATGCTGCCACTAACCCGTGGGCTGGTCCCATCACCGAGATCACGCCAAAGGTGATGGACGTCGTCTATGAGGTGAACCTACGGGCGCCGACCATGATGACCCAAGAGTTCGCCAAGCGTTTTGGTGACGGCGATCATCTGGGTGCGGTGGTCAACGTTGCCTCGATTGGGGGTCTTCACGTTGAGCCGATGATCGGATGGTATAACGTCCACAAGGCGGCGCTCATTCACCTCACCCATCAGTTTGCAGCCGAGTTGGGGCCACGTATTCGGGTGAACACGGTCGCACCTGGCTTGGTTCGAACCCAGTTCGCGGCCATGTTGGTGGACTCGCTGGAGGACCAGCTCGCGACGCGTCTCCCATTGAAGCGGATCGGTGAGCCAAGCGATGTGGCAGGCGTGATCGCCTTCTTGCTCTCCTCGGATTCGGCATGGATGACCGGGTCGACGATCGTTGTCGACGGTGGCAACGGAGTAATGGGGATGTTCTAAGTATCCCTTGCTTGTAAGCGGTCATTGTTACGGATTCAATAAAATTGTGAGAATTTGTTGCATGAATCCGTTGTATCTGATACATTGAACTCTGCCGTTATCTTTGCTTAGTAAAGGGGGAAAAGATAGATGGACACAGTGGAACGTGCACCTGGTACATCCGGTGCAGATGAAGGGGGTGGGCACGGTCTACGACATGGCGCGCTATCGCTGCTCGATTCGAGTGTGATGGGTGTTGCTGGAGTCGCTCCTGCCTATTCGATCGCCGCTTCCACCGCAGTGCTGGTTGGTGCCGTCTCGGTTGGCGGGCCGGCGGCGCTGCTCTATTGCGGCATCGCGATGTTTGGTATTGTCTGGGCCTTCAACTACCTCGGTCGCTCAGAGTCCAACGCCGGCGCGAGCTACGCCTGGGTGCGTCGGGCGTTACACCCGGTCCTTGGGTACATCGCAGGATGGGCGCTGGTGGCCTCCGCGCTGATCTTCATGGTTGCCGGCGCCTACCCTGCCGGCTCGACTTTTCTGGGTTTGTTCTCGAATTCGGCGGCCAACAACGTAACGCTGGTGACGATCGTTGGGTCGATCGTCTTCCTGTTGATGATCGCAGCGGTCATTGCTGGCGTCACCATCACGGCCAAGATCCAGGTGGCGATGTCCTCAATCGAACTCGCCATCCTGGTTGTCTTTGCCATTTTGATGCTCGTGCACGGACATGATGCGCGAAACTTCTCATGGTCGTGGTTCTCGCCATCGGTGTTTCACTCTTCGAGCGTGTTCTTTGGTGGTGCGCTGGTCGCAGCCTTCTACTACTGGGGCTGGGATGTGACCGCCAACCTGAACGAGGAGACCAAGGAGGCCAAAGTCACCCCTGGGCTTGGTGGGATCATCGGTGTCATCGTGGTATTCGTACTCTTTGAAGTCTTCACCATCGGTACGAATATGGTGCTGACCAACAAGATCGTCGCCAACAACGCTGGCGACGTTCTCCTCGTCCTAGGTCAAACGGTATGGCACGGTGTTGGTGGCAAGCTCCTGGTGGTAGCCGTCGTGCTCTCGACCGTCGCGACGCTCGAGACCACGATTATCCAGGTGACGAGGACGATGTTCTCGATGGGCCGCGATGGCACCTTGCCGAAGGCGTTGGGTGTCACGCATGCGAAGCGCCAGACGCCGGTGGTAGCTACCGTCGTCGTCGCCGTCATCTCGCTTGGGCTCTTTGTCGCCTCGAACTACGTGGGTTCAATCGGTACCATCCTCTCGGATGCCATCAACGCCATCGGTCTCCAGATCGCGATCTATTACGCGCTCGCCGGCTTCTCGGTGGTCATCTTGTATCGCAAGAAGCTCTTCACTGGTGCGAACTACTTTTTCTTCGCCGGCTTGTGGCCGTTGGTGGGAGCTGTCTTCATGGCGGTGATGTTCGAGCAGACTATTCCGACGCTTAATGCCACGACGCTCATCGTCGGGCTTGGCTCCATGGCCCTTGGCCTGATCCCGATGATCATCTATTGGGTCAAGGGACGGCCGTATTTCAAGATGCCGAGCCCTGAGGAGCGAGACATCGACTACGAGCCAGCCCTCACAGACTGACCGCTTGTAACCTCACTGACGGCTACAACCTCATGGCGTAACCGCCGTCGCGCGCTGTGAGGAACGATCGGTTGCAGTGTTCACACTCACGCCCAGGTCCAATCGCCGATGAGAGCGATCCGACTTGGGCGTGCGAGCAAGTGAGCCCAAGAGCAAGGTGGTGAGCCATGCCTGATCGCCTCCGAGCGTTTGGGACGCACGATGGTAAGCGGCGGCCCTATTGTTGGCGTGCCAGCGTCGAGCGCCGAGGTGCGTGGATCAATTCTGCTGTGATCAGCCCTGTCGAGATCAGCCCTGATGCGATCGGCTTTGCCGGAGCTCAATGCGTCGAGAGCGGCATCGGTGATTGCAAGATGATCGAGATCGATTATGCCGCCAATCACGACGAGAGCCATGTGGGGACCAGCGTCTTTGTGGAGCCTTGTGTTGTCGCAGTGCGGAGCTGACGCCTGACTCGGATTTCGTACTGCTGAACTCGGTTCCGGTGTTACGAGGAAATGTGGGCCATAGCGCCCTACAAATCGCGCCAGTACCGATTGCATCCCTACGACCTGGGGCGCTCTCGTGAGCCCATGACAAGCTCCAGGTCGTGGGCTGATCGGCGCTTGGCCCTTGTGAATCTACGACACGATGGGCTTGCAAGGGTAGGCGTTTGATCGTGGCGATCTCGGTTCGTGGCCCTACGGTTGGGTCGAAAGCTGCTCACCAAGCCTACGACGCATTGGCTTACCGGTCTCGGTACGTGGGATGGCTGTGACGATCACGCGACGTCGGGGGAGTTCCCATCGCTCGAGTGTGTCGATGTCGGCGCGTAGCGCAGCGAGGTCAGGCGCGTTCGTTGCGGTGGTCGCCAGGGTGACCGCCTCGCCAAAGCGGGTGTCGCGGGTTGCCACGACACAGAAGTCACCGAGAGCATCGCCATAGTTCGCGCGCAGGGCCGCCTCAACCCGCAATGGGTTGACCTTGTGCCCGCCGGAGTTGATGAGCTCGCTTGCACGGCCGAGCACCTTGAGGGTACCGTTTGGTCCGAAAGCTCCAAGGTCCCCCGTGGTGAGCCAGCCCTCTGGGTCGAGGATGGGGGATAAGTCGCGATAGCGGCTGGCGATCATCGGCCCTCTCAGCTGGATGATCTCATTGATAACCCGAGCCTCAACTCCATCAAGGGGTATGCCGTCGTAGACCACGCCCGATCCCGTCTCGGTCATGCCATAGGTGACGATGGCATTGGGCGGTACCTCGTTCGGTGGTGGCTGGGCTCCAAGGAGCACGGTTTGAAAGCCACTCAGGTCGACCGATGCAAGCGCTGCGGTGACCGCGACGGTGCGGGTTGCACCCTTGGCGAGCGCATCGTCAACCGACGACCGATCCAGATGGTCGCTCAGATACACGTCATGGCCTAGCAGCAAAGCGCGAGCGATGACCCCTAGGCCACCGATATACGCAGGCGAGAGCGGACAAAACCAGATATCAGTGTCGGTCATCGCAAGTCGTGCGGCAATGGCCTTGGCGGAGGCCATCAGGTTGGCTTGAGTGTGCAGGATTGTCTTGGGTGGCCCGGTGGTTCCTGAGGTCGTGATCGCAATCCGAACTCCGGGGGCCACGGGTGGGGGAGCGCTGGTAAGCACGTGGGAGCCATCCTCGTCGATGAGTCGATGAGCACCGAGGGCATCGAGTCGTTCGCGGTTGCGAATAGCTGGTGAGCGCGGGTCGAGGATCGCGACCGCATCGTCGTTCGCCCACACTTCGGCGATGAGATCCACAAGTTTGTTAGAAGGAGGTAGGTTAATTGCGACGATTTGATTCACGCCTCTAAACTAGCGTCAGGCGTGCCCGTAGCCCAAGCGAGACCTACTGACCGTGGCGCTGGATGTATACATTGAGTCCCTTGAGACAGGGTGGCTCTGGTGTGATGCGGCAGTAAAGGTGAGATATTGGTGCCAGGATGCGTGCTCTTTCGAGAGACGGGGTCATTGTGTGGCCGTTCTGTTCCGATCCAGGCCATGAGAAGGGAACGGGCACCCTAGCGGCGGCTGGGCGTTGAAATAGTGAGAGTTTCGAGCTGTTGACACAATGAGAGGTCACCGGCGTTGGCGGGTGGGCGATGTGTGGGGGCCGGCAAGGGCTGATGAGGGTGACCCTACAAATTGGGCCGAGAGCCTTCGCGACAGGTAGCTAGTGGGAAGAGGTTGTCAACGATGAGTGAGATGGGACAGGCGATGGAGCAGCTGGCATGGGAGTCACGGGGTGACTATACCGATATCCGATTTGAGGTACTCGAGGGGATTGCGAAGATCACCATCAACCGACCCGAGGTCCGTAACGCCTTTCGCCCACAGACGTTGTTTGAGCTCCAACGGGCCTTTGAAATCGTGCGTGATGATCCGGCAATCGGGGTCGCCATCCTCACTGGCGAGGGACCACTGGCCTTCTGCTCCGGTGGCGATCAGCGTATTCGTGGTAACGACGGGTACATCGGTGATGATGACGTCGCCCATGCTGGTATTGGGCGACTGAACGTATTGGATCTACAGATCCAGATCCGGCGCCTCCCCAAGCCAGTCATCGCGATGGTGGCGGGGTACGCCATCGGTGGCGGGCATGTCCTACACCTCGTGTGTGATCTGACGATCGCCGCTGACAATGCCCGGTTCGGCCAGACTGGCCCAAAGGTTGGGAGTTTTGATGGGGGCTATGGAGCCGGTCTCTTGGCCAAGACGGTCGGAATCAAGAAGGCAAAGGAGATCTGGTTCCTCTGTCGTCAATACGACGCCGACGAGGCACTGCGCATGGGTTTGGTGAACACCGTGGTGCCCTTGGAGCGCCTTGAGGCCGAGACGGTCGCCTGGTGTCGTGAGATACTTGCGCTCTCCCCACTGGCGCTTCGGCTGCTCAAGGCCTCGTTCAACGCCGCTGACGAGGGACTTGCTGGTATCCAACAGCTTGCTGGGGACGCCACCATGCTCTTTTACATGTCAGATGAGGCCCAAGAAGGGCGAGATGCCTATCTTGCAAAGCGCAAGCCTGCCTTTGATCAGTTTCCACGGCGGCCGTAGCTGATGGCATCGGCGTCTGACTGGATAGCCGGAGCCCGTCCACGGACGTTGCCGGCCTCGGTGGCACCAGTGCTTGGGGCGACCGGGCTCGTCATCGCTCGTCATGAGTTCCGACCGGTGTTGGCCGTGCTTGCCGCCCTCGTCTCGCTTGCCTTGCAGGTCGGTGTTAACTACGCCAATGACTACTCGGATGGAATCCGCGGCACCGATGAGGACCGAGTTGGTCCCATACGTCTGGTTGGCAGCCGATTGGCGAGTCCGAAGGCGGTTCGACTCGCTGCTTTCGCCGCCTTCGGGGTTGCAGCCATCGCTGGCGTGGTGATCTGTGCGCTGGTGAGCTGGTGGCTGTTGCTGGTAGGGGGTGCCAGTGTCGTCGCTGCTTGGTTCTACACCGGTGGTCGACACCCGTATGGGTACTACGGCTTTGGTGAGATTTTCGTCTTCGTGTTCTTCGGGCTGGTAGCGACCCTTGGTACGTTCTATATCCAAGCTCGAACGCTCTCCGCCCCGGCGTTAGAGGTCGCCATCGCCTATGGTGCCCTGATCACGGCCATCTTGGTGGCCAACAATCTCCGCGATATTCCTGGTGATCGAACGTCGGGGAAGCGGACATTAGCGGTTCGCATGGGTGATGGTCCAACGCGAGCGCTCTATGTCGCGCTACTGGTGATCGGGCTCATCGCCTTTGAGGCAGCGCTTGGTGTCTCCTGGTGGCTCCTCGTCGGCCTGGTGTTGGCGGCGCTGATGGTGTCCCCGATTCGAGTGATCGTTGCCCGTGCTGTGGGGCCGAGCCTTATCGCGGTGTTGGCCGGAACCTCAAGGGTGACGCTGGTGGCGGGCCTCCTTGGCCTCGTGGTGTTTGCCCTTCACTGAGATCGTTGCGCCAACTTAGGCTCTCGACCTCGACAGCCAACCACGGCGCCGATGATCGCTTTAGGCCGAACTTAAGCCTAACCCCCCGACCGATAGCACCGTCTATCAGGTACGTTGTCGTGGATCAGTGCTTTGGTTCTGTCGACTTACCTCCAATGGTGATTGGAATCGGTGATCCAATGAGTTCAAAGACTCGACGCTGTAAGGGAGTTGGCACCGAGAGCTGTTCTATCTGGATGCCTTGACCAAATTCAACCGTGTTTCTCGTCAGGGTTCCAAGATGGGCAAGCAGGGTGCCAAAGCTGTGAATCGGTTCGCCACCAGCTCCGCGTTTGGTCGCATCGTTGGTCTTAGCGGCATCGGAGCGAAGCGCGGGGGCAACCGGATCTTGGCGCTCTGGAATCTCCTCGTCTATGAACATGAGTGGTGTGAGAACCTGCCTTAGGTGCCAGGTGACATAGAGGGCGAGCA
>JALCZJ010000054.1 GCA_022690815.1 Ferrimicrobium sp. | reverse complement strand
GCTGATTACTTCGAGAAGCACAACGATCCCGAAGCTCAGGTAAAGCGACTGGCTCAGCGGATCGAGGCTCTCGGGTTCGACGTCACCGTAACCGAGAGGGTCGCCTAGCTCGAACGATTCACGAAACTTCTACCACTCTCGCATCGTGGGGTGCTTAGGTCTTGTCGTCCCAATTCTCCAGGTGGTGGGGCATTACACCTTAGTCGCTGGTGCGAGACTGGTGACCGATGGCGGTCACCAGTCATCTCCCGCTTGATGGTGGCGTTGCCGTAGTGGGCCCATCAATGAATGCACAGGACGCGCTAGCGAAAAGATGTGCTGGTAGGAGGCATGCGTCACACCAACACCATGGCTAGCACAGGTACAACTCGTACGCCTTCAATCAATCTATGGATCCGAGCTCGACGGTGAGGCAGCGTTCGATGTGGCGTCCCTCAATGGGACATTGCGTAGCCAATTTGGGGTCGTGGTGTTGTAGGATCGATTCGTTCCGCACGATCAGCTTTTGGCGAGCAGGCTGTGTGCAACTTGTTGGCGTCGGTGCCTGTGGCGGTAGTGGGCTGTAGCTGGTTGCGATGGAGATGGACAACGGATAGCTACGCCGGGGCGTGAGGGGAAAGCTACCCTAGACTGGCTGCGTGGTCGAGGCGGAACGTAAGACATTCGCAAACGTGTTGGCGAGCCTTGTGCGGACCAGCCTGGCCATTGACACCACTGCGCTGTCGTTGAGCAATGGCCTGTTCTCGACTGTCGGAGTGATTGTACCGTTGGTATACGGGTTTGGGACTCACCACCTACTGCTTGGTTCGGTCGCGGCGATTGGCGCGTTACTGGTAGGTTTTGCCGGTTTTCAACGAGGCTATCGCAGTCGCTTGGTAACGATGTCGTCGGCTGCGACCGTGGTGACTGTGGGGCTGGTCGTTGGCAACAGCATTGGAACCCGTCTCGCTCCCTCCTTGGTGTGTTATCTTGTGCTTGGACTCGCAGCTGGCGGCGTCATTGCTTTCGGCGAGAGCGCGTCAACCATCGGGATTCAGGCGCTGGTAGCGTTCGCTATTGGGAGTGGTTTGGGTGCACCGCCGTCGCAGTCGTGGTCATTAGTGGTAGCAACGATCCTTGGTGGGATCATCCAAGCGACGATTACCGCCATTGCCATTGTCACGAGCACGTCCCCGCTTGAGTGTCGAGCGTTGGAGGGGGTCTACGCGTCACTGGCGCGATATGCGTCCGCCCCCGAGCACGATCGAGCACCAAACCCGCGACTCATCTCGAATCTTCAAGAGGCACTGCTTGACCCGCAGCCCTTCAGGGGGGCTCGGGCAACCGCCTATCTTCGGTTGACCCTTTCGGCTGAGGCCCTTCGAACCCAGCTTTCGATGCTCAGGATATCGCAGCTCCAAGGGGGAGCGCTGTTGGATGGATCCCAACTCATGGGTTTTGTCGTTGGGGTGTGTCAACAGGTGATCGAATTCTCTCATCGGCCAGTGGGTGCCGCCGAGTGTCGAGCCCTCAAGGCCGAGATCACGGCTGCTCGTGTGTCATTGGCAACTGGTTCCAGCACCAACGAGACCAGTGCGATGGTCCGCAACGACCTGCTCGCCAGTCTTGAGACCATCTTGGATGTGCTGATTACCTTTGATGGGCGAAGCGTATCGCATCGCCCAATCACGAGCCGTGTAGCCTTCAACCCATTCGAACGGGCATTCTCGTCAACAACGAGGGCTACTACCATTCGACATGCGCTTCGACTTGGGGCCGCACTGGTTGTGTGCGAACTTCTTGTCCATCTTCTCGGAGTTGGCCATGGGTACTGGGGGCCGATGACGGTGGCGCTCGTTCTCCGACCGCAACATATCAGCACGCTCCAACGTGGTTTTGTACGCATCGGCGGGACGATCATCGGCGTCGGCCTCATGACGGCTATTATCGTGGTGTTCTCACCCGACTCGGCGGTTTTGGTCGTGTTGGTCGCGATCGTGACCTGGGTCGGATTTGCGACCTTTCGAGCGAACTACTTCGTCTATAGCGTCAGCATTACCGGTGTGGTGGTCCTGCTCTTTGTCTTGCTTGGTGAGGTCGCGACGACCATCGCTATCGATCGCTTGATCGACACTGTGCTTGGGGGCGCCATCGCGATCCTCGCCTCCCTTGTGGTGCCGACGCGTGTCGGTGAGCCACTGCCGAGGCTTATGGCTGAGACCATGGTTGCTCAAGCGGCGTTGATTGAGTTGCTCAGTACGCACTGGGGTGAGCGCGAGGAGCATGGTTACACACCGCTGGCCCAAGCACGCCGCAAGCGGGTTGCCGCCATCGAGACGTTGGATGCCAGCACGAGCGAGGCTGCCTTGCGACAGAGCCCTGGCGATATGGCCTTGGAGCGCGCCATCCTGGCTCAACTTGATCGTTCGGCGTTGGCGCTCCTTGCGCTGGTCTCCCTTTCTGCTCTTCATGCCCAGCTTGATCAACGCCGCCAACACGAACTAAGGGCGCTGTCGCAAAAGATGCGCACAGCAGCACAGTTGCTCGCCAGTCGTGTACAGACCCCTTCACCCGTGCCCGCTGGCCGCGAATCTGGATTTCTTGACCTGCATCCCGATGAGATGGTGGATGGCCAGATGGTCGAGATCCTGTTCGCCCTTCTCGAGGACACGGTGCGTTCTATCGAAGTCCTGTTGACTCCGTAAGGGATGAACGACGCATTCGTTTTCTCAACCAGCACTGCGCAAGAGTTCTCTTCACAACCGCTCTGAGGTAGAAATTGGTGGGATGAAGGATTCGTCGTGGCGTGACGCCCCCGACATTGCGCCAATGGAGATGATGCCCCCGAGATTGCGCCATCGATGGTGACGCCTTCGACAGAGCGGCAGTCGTTTGCTGATTGCCGATCGGTCAGCCGTCAACGTACCCCAATTGTTGTCGTCGGGGCGAGTGATCGAATGGTCGTAGGCTCGTACGCCACGGGCTGATGACATCAGAACACGAGACACGGGCGTTAGATCAGGTGGCTGCCTGGGCTGTACGCGGTCGTCACGAGATACTGCCTTGACCAGGGTCGTCTCGACGGCAAGGCCAAGTTGACGGCTGATGGCGTCCCTGTGCTGGCTTGACGACGCCGCCGGCGAGGTCTTGCGGAAGTGGTACCGGTCGCCGCGCGAAGAGGGCGTGGGTACGTTTGGAGTTGACCGGCGGCGTTGTCGGGTGATCTCATGATTGTCCATGGGTCCCCGCAGCGATCTGTGAACCTTGTGATCATCCAAAGGGCACTCGCGACGTCATCGGCTCGGTCATACCATGATGACCTCGGCCTCATCGGTCGGATTGGATCCACCCCAGTTCTCATGAGTAGAATTGGCGCATGGCAGAAAAACTGACCCTTGACGCCGAGGGCAAACTTGTAGTACCTGATGACGTTGTCTTACCCTATATCGAGGGTGATGGCACCGGCGTTGACATCTGGCCGGCATCCCAACTTGTATTTGACAAGGCGCTCGCCAAGCACCACAAGCACGTCTCGTGGATGGAGGTGCTCGCCGGGGAGAAGGCGTTCAAGGAGACGGGCGAATGGCTCCCGGAGGCCACGATCGAGGCGTTTCGTGACTATCGCGTAGGTATCAAAGGCCCATTGACCACGCCTGTCGGCGGTGGTATCCGGTCGCTCAATGTCGCAATCCGCCAGATCATGGATCTTTATGTCTGCCTCCGCCCCGTGCGCTGGTTCCGTGGTGTGCCTTCTCCTGTACGCCACCCAGAACTCGTGGATATGGTTATCTTTCGGGAGAATACCGAGGATGTCTATGCCGGTCTTGAGGTAGAAGAGGGTTCACCTGAGGCGGCAAAACTGCGAACATTTCTGCACGACAGCTTTGGATGGGATATCCGGGAGGATTCTGGAATCGGAATCAAGCCGATCTCCGAGACCGGTTCGAAACGATTGATTCGGGCAGCGATCAACTACGCCCTTGAACACGATCGTCGGAGTGTAACCCTGGTTCACAAAGGTAATATTCAAAAGTTTACCGAGGGCGCCTTTCGCGCGTGGGGCTATGAGCTGGTCAAAGAGGAGTTTGCGGACCGAGCAGTGAGCTGGGAGGATTGTAATGGTAAACCTGGCGATCGCCTCCTTGTGAAGGACGCGATCGCTGATAACGCACTGCAGCAAGTCTTGACCCGTGCCGACGAGTTTGACGTTATCGCCACTATGAACCTCAACGGCGACTATCTTTCCGATGCCTTAGCTGCGCAGGTTGGAGGAATCGGAATCGCCCCGGGCGGCAATATCAACTATGTGACCGGTCACGGCGTCTTTGAGGCGACCCATGGCACGGCACCCAAGTACGCTGGCCGCGACAAGGTCAATCCTGGATCAGTAATTCTTTCAGGAGTGATGATGTTTGAGTATTTGGGGCTTGACGAGGTCGCTGCTGACATAACTAGGGCACTCGAGGAGACGATTTCGGCCAAGATCGTCACCTATGATTTCGCTCGCTTGATGGAGGGGGCGACAGAGGTCTCGTGTTCGGAGTTCGCTCACGCGGTGGCGGAGCGCATTTGAGTACTGCAGTAGCGTTAGTCGTAGGGCCATTGTCGTCTTCTGGCTGAGCAACTTGTTCTCCACTTTTGGGTTCATGTTCGCTGGGCAACATGGTGATCCGTTCGTCAATGGATCCAACGGTGTCGCTGGGATCGTCGGATGAATGGTCAACGAATAGGATTCGTGTCGTATGCGGCGCCACTCGATCCACTTGGTGATGTGACATCGATGACGAGCTGCAACGATGGAGATCGACCGTCAAAGAAAACCGTTTGAGATATGAGAGAAAGGAAATGAGAGATGAAGACTCCAGTCAAAGTAGCGGTAACGGGAGCTGCTGGACAGATTAGCTACTCGCTGTTGTTCCGTATAGCGGCGGGTGATGTGTTCGGTGCGGACGTGCCAGTCGAGTTGCGGCTGATCGAGATCGACCCTGCCATGCGCGCTCTTGAGGGTGTCGTCATGGAGCTCGATGACTGCGCCTTCCCGAATTTGGTCAACGTGGTGACCACGAGCGACCTTAAGGTCGGCTTCGACGGTGTCAATTGGGCGTTGCTGATTGGGTCAGTTCCGCGCAAGCAAGGCATGGAGCGAGGCGATCTGCTTGGCATCAACGGAGGCATTTTTAAGCCACAGGGACAGGCGATCGCTGCGGCTGCTGCGAGCGATGTCCGGGTGCTGGTCGTCGGTAATCCCTGCAATACCAACTGCCTCATCGCACGTGAGAATGGAAAGGATGTCCCGGCGGACCGATGGTTCTCGATGATGCGACTCGACCAGAACCGCGCCATGACGCAGCTGGCGAGAAAGGCCAATAAACCGGTAACCTCGGTCACCAAGATGGCGATCTGGGGCAATCACTCGGCGACGCAGTTCCCTGATTACCATCATGCCGAGATCGACGGTGTCCAGGTGCCGAAGGTGATCACCGATCATGAGTGGCTCGGTGGAGACTTCATCTCGACCGTGCAAAAGCGTGGTGCTGCCATCATCGAGGCGAGAGGAGCATCATCGGCTGCCTCGGCTGCCAATGCAGTCATCGACACGGTTCGCTCCATTGCCACGCCGACACCAGCAGGTGATTGGACGTCGGTTGGTGTTGTCTCTCGCGGCGAGTATGGCATCCCCGAAGGGTTGCAGTTTGGTTTTCCGATTCGTTCAAACGGCAACTCTTGGGAGGTCGTGACTGGAATTGAGCATTCCGAGGCTGCCCAGCGTGCGATCGATACCACGCGTGATGAGCTACTCGGCGAACGTTCAGAGGTCACAGATTTGCTGGGGTAACCGAAAGTGTAACAATCGTTAAAGCTGGGATCGCCTCGAGGCGGTCCCAGCATCGTTTTTGCACGAAGACGATGCTCAGGGTGCGATTTCGTATCAAGTTCTTGACTCTCCCGCGCGGCCAACCGTATGAGTTCACAACCCGGAGAAGTCGATCGTTAGCGTGCTGTTGGACCTGTTCCCGAGTGGGTGCTTCGATTGTGCTGGTCTCGTTGGGCGCATGAGGTCGTCTGACGACGGCAACCAATCCACCGTCGCTGTCACTGAGCGGTGCTCCCAGACTTCGCTCTTTGCCACTGGCCCTGATAGGGGAGCGACCGAGCCGCTCATCATCACCGTCGAGAGGCCGTATCTGCGCCTTTAAGCTCCTCTGCGCGTTGGGCCACCGCCACCTTGCGAGCGTGAGTGTTCCAACGTCTCCTGTGAGCGACCGAGGGCCCACCCTGAGCCCTTGAACACCTCCAGAGCGACGGTATGGAGCCAGAACGTAGGAGGAGATGCAAGAAAGCAAGCGTTCGCCGGATTGAAGTTCGAGGCCGCGGCGACCTTGATGCCAGCGGTTCTGAGTCATCCCGGATAAGGAGAGGAGGCCGGCTGGATTAAGAGAGCATTCGGGCGAATGGCTGGTGGGCGTTGCACCCCTGTGATAGAAGGTTCGGTCATCGACGATGAATGATCTATTGATGATCCCATGAGGAGGTATCAGATGGCAACGATAGAGGTGTTTGATCCAGCGATGTGTTGTTCAACTGGGGTGTGTTGACCCAGCGTCGATCGCGCGCTGTCGACGTTTGCGGCCAATTTGGGGTGGATTGAGAAGCAAGGGGTGACGGTAGGCGCCATAACCTTTCGCAAGAACCTGGTGCGTTCGCCGAAAGTCCGATCATTCGTCAGCTCCTAACCGATCAGGGTGATGAGGCGCTTTTGGCCGTTGTTGTGGTTGGTGAGCTGGCAGCCTGGGGACGCTATCCAACACACGAGGAGCTGATCTCGTGGGCTTTGCGATCGTTGACCGACCAGAACATCGGTGACACCAATGCAGCGTTCGCCGATGAGACAGCAATGACTGAAACCCCCGCCTGATGTTCGGATGCCGTGATGGTCGGCGATGCCTCGGCATCGGAAGGGTCTGGTTGCTGTGGCTGATGCCCGGTCATTTCTCAGTGGGCTGTTGAGCGATTCGCCTCGCTTTCTCTTCTTCACCGGCAAGGGAGGCGTCGGCAAGACGACCCGGCGGCAGCGACCGCGGTCGCGTTGGCCGATCAAGGGGCTCGCGTCCCGCTGGTTTTGACGGATCCAGCCTCGAATCTTGATGAGGTGCTCGCGGTAGCGTTGGGATCGTCACCGTCATCGGTGATCGATCGGCTGGACGTGATGAACATCGATCCTTTCGCGGCCGCTGCCTCCTACCGGGAGCGAGTTGTTGGGCCCTATCGGGGTGTGCTCCCACAATCCGCAGTGGCAAGCATCGAAGGGCAACTCTCTGGTGCATGCACCGTCGAGATCGCGGCGTTTGACGAGTTCACCTCCCTGCTGGCCGACCCAGCGGCGACGTCGGCCTACGACCATGTGGTCTTTGATACCGCGCCTACCCGCCACACCTTGCCAATGTTGTCCTTGCCGGGGGCGTGGTCTCAGTTTCTCGAGACCAATGAGCTCGGTGCGACTTGTAGCGGCCCTCTGGCGGGCCTGTCGAATCAGGAGGAGCGATATCGAGCGGTCGTGACGACACTCGCAGATGGGAAGCAGACGTTACTGGTTCTTGTGGCTCGACCTGATGTGATCGCGTTGAACGAGGTGGCGAGGGCCGCCAGGGAACTTGGGTCGCTGGGCATCGATAACCAACGCCTGGTGCTCAATGGAGTGTTCCATGTCAATGATCGTGAGGACCCTCTTGCGAAGGCACTATCGCTTCGGTCCCAACAGGCGCTCGATTAGCTTCCAACACCGCTCCAAGCGCTGGCACGTGACGAGGTCGGCCTCGCGCCGTTGAGCCTCGTCGGCCTCGATGGCGTACGGGCGCTCGTCGCTCATGCGCAGCAGGTGTCGTCGGCACCCAGTGGCGCAACGCACGCGCAAGAGGCAATAGATCTTAGCGCATTGGTCGACGATGTGTCTGAGCGCGGTCATGGACTCGTCTTGACGATGGGTAAGGGCGGTGTGGGCAAGACAACCATGGCTGCCACCATCGCTGTCGAGCTCGCTCGGCGCGGCCATGTGGTCGAATTGTTCACCACCGACACCGCCGATCATCTTGGTGCCGTGGTTGGGGGCCAAGATGATAGCCTTGATGGTCGCCTACGTGTCGTCCGCATCGATCCGGCCGTGGTGACGAACGCGCATGCCCAGGAGGTGCTGTCGCGAGCAGGGGAGGGGCTCCAAGCGGATGCACTCGAGGTCGTAAAGAAGGACCTGCGATCTCCGTGCACCGAGGAGCGTCGCCGTCTGCAAGGAGTTTGCTCGAATCGTTGGACAGGCGAATGACCACCTTGTGGTTTTGGACACCGCGTCAACCGGCCATACGATTCTGCTGCTGGAATCCGCAGAATCCTATCACGGTGATGTCACGCGCCAAAGCGCCGGAAGCGTTGACCCAGCGGTACGCCAATTGCTTGGTCGCCTCCAAGAACCTCAGTACACATCGATTTTCGTCGTCGCGCTAGGAGTCTGCTGAACAACCCCACCCCAAAATGAGGGGAAAATGAGAGGGCTCCCCGGGTGGTTGTTGGGGCATAATAGCAGGTCAGGTAGAATATTTCTATGTTAGGTACCGAATCCACCCAGACCCATCTCAGTGCCACCGAGAGCTTTTGTTCCTCCTTGTTGGAGCCAGGTTCGATCTATTACTTCCTCTCACAACACCGCAGGGATATCTTCGCCGATACCAAGTTCGCTCATCTCTATCCCTCGGGTACTGGAAGGCCCTCAATCCCAGCCTCTCGGATCGCCTCGGTCTTGGTCTTACAAGCACTAGAGGGACTCTCTGATAGAGAGGCCTTAGACCAAGTTCGCTATAACCTACGTTGGAAGCTCGCCCTTGGTCTTGATCTCGAAGATGCGGGCTTTGATCCTTCGGTACTTACCTACTGGCGCAATCGCATCAAGAACTCAAGCACCCCGAGGTTGATCTTTGATCTGGCTCGTGAGATCATCGATGAGACCAAGATCCTCAATCGCCACACCAAGCGGGTACTTGACTCGACGGTTCTCGTCGATGCCGTCGTGACCCAAGACACCATGAGCCAGCTCGTAGCCCAGATCAAGCGTACCCAAAAGCTGATTCCCACCCTCCGTGGGGTTCCCCTTTCGACGGCGATCGACTATACCAGGGTCAAGCCTTCGATTGACTACTCCAACCAGGACCAGGTCAACGAGACCCTCTCTATCCTTGTCCGAGATGCCAATGCACTCATCAATCGAGCACGAGAGCTTGGATACGTATCAGATGATGAGGGCCAGGTTGTCGAGTGTGCCCTTGATGACCAACAGCTCGATGCCCTCGGTCTTCTCGGGGTCGTCGCCTCCCAAGACGTCGAGCTCATTGACGAGGTGAGTGGGACCTACCGCCTTTGCCAAGGGGTGGCCAAGGATCGGGTCGTCTCTACCGTTGACCCAGAGTCCCGCCATGTCCATAAGTCGAGGAAGAACTACCACGATGGTTATAAGGGTCACATCGCCATCTGTGCAGATACCGAGATCATCACCGCCACAACACTGACCAAGGGCAACGTCTCAGATGCTGAGGTTGCTAAGGAGCTCTTGGACCAAGAGCCAGAACCGGTGAGCGTCTATGGCGATAGCGGCTACTCGTCGATGGATCTATCGGCCCACCTCAAAGACAAGGGTCACCATGAGCTCATCAAACCTCGACCACTGACCAAGGCAGTAGAGGGGGGCTATAGCATCGATGACTTCATCGTCAGCGAAGCAACCGCTCAAACACCTGCGCACGTCACCTGCCCAGCCAAGCACACGGTCACTATCTCGGCCAAGGGGAGAGCCTCCTTTACCAGGTACTGCAACACCTGTCCCGTAAAGGATCGCTGTACCCGCTCCAAGCGTGGACGGGTGATGACCTTTGTGCCCAATCACTCCTATGCCAGGGCCCAACGTGCGAACTTTGCCAACGAGGAGATCAAAGCAAGCTATCGGGCTACTCGTCCAGGCGTCGAGCGCATCCATGCCCAGATGAAGCGCAAACTCAATGGTTCAAAGCTGCGCTATCGGGGTGTTGACAAGAACACGATGCACTATCTACTCCTTGGAACCGTCTGGAACTTGAAGGTACTCCTTCGAAACAACCTCACATTCCAAGACGGGACCTGGGCACTGGCAAACTGATAGCTTCTTTCCCCCTCCCCCTCTTACCAAAGCGGTGAGAGGGGGAAAAGGGGAGGGGGAAGGAAGCAAGAACGAAGAACCGGTAGGCAAGCTGGGGAACCCATGCCCCACCCGGCACCCAACCGGGATGGGGCTTGTTCAGCAGACTCCTAGCCGAGCCAATCGCTGTCTCCTTGCACCATCGATGATGGATGTCGTTACCTTGCGATCGACGATGATCACGATCTCAGGTAGAGCTGGCCACCGATGTTTGACCGCCGCATACATACAAGCGTCCAACCCCAAGGAGTGCTGGACGGCCCCTTGAGCGCGGTCAAACGGCGGGGAGAACGGAGCCTAAGAGAAGAAGGTCCAACGCTACGACCACGACGTGCGATGCTCACATGCCCAAGGCGAGCGCTGTTGCCA
>JALCZJ010000053.1 GCA_022690815.1 Ferrimicrobium sp. | reverse complement strand
TAGATGAACGTTGATGCCCGCTGGGTATCGACCCTTGGCGTAGTCGCGCAAGCTCTTGCATGGATCTAGTAGTCCCCACAGGCTAATCTGGCGCAGATGAGTGACAACGACGCGCTTTGCATCGCTCTCGTCCCCGATCACCAAGCACCGCTCGTCATACTTGCCCTTCTTGGGTGACAATGTGGCCAGACCTACCGTGCGCTTCACACTATCGGCCATAGGACGAGGATCAGACATCGAAGGTTCAGACATCGAGTCATGGGCGTACCTCTTTGACTACCTCTTGAAGCCGTTCCATGACCTTTGTGTCCTTATGGCTGCTCGGTCCAACGCACCCCTGCACATCACGAGCCAGTCCAGCAGTCACCTGCTCTGCCCCTCCTTCTTGGCTCTTTGCCACGTCCAATAACTTGGCGCTAGAAAGATAACCGTGCACGAGCGCGTCCGAGCAACCGGGATCGTCTCGGTCAATCATCGGCGCTAAGTCGTTGGCAATGTTGCTCTGTCTAGGCCGACAGCGACTCAAAAATAATCGTCGCAATCCGCTCAGGGTACTGCGCATGCAGGTCATGGTCACCCATCATCGGTCGAAGCCATCCCTGATTCGGAGCCTCTGCCAACAATCGACCGGCCGCGAGCGTCTTCATCTCATCGGCCTCTGGGTCGCCGGAGAGCGCAGGGATGAGCAGTAACTTCGACCGCAAACGTCCGGCATCGACATGGGGCTCGTAATCTAG
This sequence comes from Ferrimicrobium sp., assembly GCA_022690815.1. NCBI lineage: Bacteria > Bacillati > Actinomycetota > Acidimicrobiia > Acidimicrobiales > Acidimicrobiaceae > Ferrimicrobium > Ferrimicrobium sp. The sequence goes on along the minus strand of JALCZJ010000053.1, from coordinate 10,165 downwards.
GAGGTCATCGAGAATCACCATGTGATCAGCGATACCCAGCCGACGATACGCTCGGCCCTCCTCATCGACGCGGAAGCCAGCCCGAGCCGCGATGAGTACCTCCGGGTCCCAATCCTCGTAGCGTCGCTCAAAAAACCCCTCAAGTTCGCTCATCGGCTGGCCATCGATGTCGGCGGGCCTTAGCGCCTTGTGGGCCGCCTCGCGTGAAGGAAAGCTCCGACCCATGGCCTGAAAACCTCCATCAACAAGACCAACGACGTAGGGTCGAATCGACGGTATGTCAGCCGAAAGTGCGCCATAGTGAAGTGCGACAGAGGCGCCCCAGGATTGGCCGATGACGCCCAGTGGTTCGCCGTGGGGTAGATCGCGAACCACCGCCATGAGATCCTGTGCACTTTGATCGACTCCCATCGGCGTGGAAGCACCCCCGGACCGGCCGTGACCCCGCTGATCTACGGTGTAGGTGCACACCCCCATCTCGGACAGTAGACGTGCGACCGGCCACCAAAATCGCACGTTTGACGACAAACCGTGCAAGAGGATCACCGATGCGGTCAGGCTTGGGCCAACCGGATCGAACCGATCAAACACAAGTCGTACCCCATCTGTCATTTTGGCCTCAAGCGTCTCCACTACCCACCGCCTCGCTCACGAGTCCAGTTCCACCTCGGGCACTTAACCCACCGGATCACTTACTAACTAGAATGTTTAAAGGGTAGTATGGGGTGATGAGTGAAGAGCTAGTCCCGACCGCTTCATTGGAGCCACAAGTCCTTAAAATCGCCACCGCCATCAGCGCCTACGATGGCCCAAGCGGTGTGTATCAACTCAAAGGGCTCGCATCACTGGTCATGAAACAGGCATTGAAAGACCCGGTCTTTCGCGCCGATCTCTTTCGACTTGTCGACGTCTTCCCCACCCTCGAGGGGCCAGAACAGATCACCAACCATGTCCGAGAGTACCTTGACCCGCGGGCACCAAAATGGATGGCTGCCAGCCAGTCGCTGGCTTCCAAAATCGGGCTCGGTCGCTCGGTTTTGACATCGCTCACGCGCAACAACATCGTCGAGATGGCCAACCAGTTTATCCTCGGCACTGAGCTCGACGAGATCGCCCGCAAGGTTGGCCAGATGGGCCAAAAGGGCTACTTAACAACCGTTGACCTGCTCGGTGAGAAGATCATCACCTATCCAGAGAGCGATCGTTACGTCAACCGCATCACCGCGATCCATGATCGACTGGTCACCTCTGCTCCGTTCCTGGCCAACAACGCCAAACTCATCGGACCAAAGATCTCTATCAGCGTCAAACCGAGCGCGCTCACCCCACACTATGGCCCGCTCCAGCGCGACAAGGCGGTCGACGAGGTCATCGAACGGCTCACACCGCTACTCAAGTCCGCTCAAGACGCTGGCTCACTCATCTTTTTAGACATGGAACACTATGACACCTATGAGCTCACCCTCGAGCTTTTCAAGCGTCTCGTCTTCGATAAGAGTTTTGCAGATCTCCAGCTCGGTCTCGTGATGCAAGCATACCTGCGTCGCCATGTCACCGAACTCAAAACCCTGTTGAATATGCTCAGCCAAGAGGAGTCCGATCATCCTCGGCTCTGGATTCGGCTGGTAAAGGGTGCCTATTGGGACACTGAATTCGCCCAAGCCTCTGCCGAGTCACACACGCCACCGGTCTTCACCGACAAGGCTGCGAGCGACATCAGCTATGAGGAGTCAACCAGGCTGCTACTCGACAACCACCGCAGGGTACATCCTGCCTTCGGGTCACACAATCTGCGCTCCCTGTCCTACGTCATCGCCTATGCCCAGGCAAAAGGACTTACGCCCTCAGACTATGAGATCCAGATGCTCTACGGCATGGCCGAGCCGATGTCATCGGCACTCCTTGCCCAAGGTCAAGCGGTGCGCATCTACACACCGGTCGGAGAACTCCTACCGGGCATGAGCTATCTCGTTCGGCGCCTGCTAGAAAATACCTCGAACTCATCCTTCGTACGCGCACGCTTCGGCGGCAAGCAGTCCGTCGCAAAGTTGGTGGCTCCCCCTACGTTAACCCGAGAGACCCAGCCCCCCAAGAGCTACCCCGATGGCTACTCGCATGAACCAACATCTGAGTTTCATCACGAACACGAGATGCGACTCCAGCTCGAAGCCATTGCACGCGTCGAACCCACCTTAAGTGCCACCAATCAGCTTCGACTCTCGATCGGACAGCCCATCCCCGAGAGCGGGCAATGGAGTACCTCGGTGAACCCCTCTCACTTCACGACCGTCTTAGCGAACGTCGAAGAGGCATCCGAGGACCAGGTCGAGGCCGCTATCGCCGCGGCGCTTCGAGCCCAACCCAAGTGGGGATCCGCGTCACCGTCAGAGCGGGCAAGCGTACTCCGCAAAGCAGCGACCTACCTGCGCAGTCACCGCATGGAGATCAACGCAGTCGAAGTCCTTGAAGCCGGTAAACCATGGCTGGAGGCTGACAACGATATCGGAGAGGCGATCGACTTCCTAGAGTACTACGCGATCTGGGTCGAGCGCCTCGCGGCTGAGCGGCTGGATTCTCCCGCCGGAGAGACCAACCAGCTGCGCTACCGCAGTCGCGGAATCACCGCGGTGATTCCGCCCTGGAACTTCCCACTGGCGATACCGATGGGGATGACCGCTGCCGCCATCGCCATGGGCAACTCGGTCATTCTCAAGCCAGCGGAGCAAACCCCGATCACTGCGAGCTACATCGCCCGCGCCTTCGAGCACGCAGGGCTACCCGCTGGCGCGCTCTGTCTCGTCACTGGACGAGGCGAGACCGTTGGCGCCAAACTCGTGCGTCACCCCCACGTCTCGACCATCGCCTTTACCGGTTCAAGGGCCGTTGGCCTCGACATCATCGAAGCGGCCAGCCGCGTGGTTCCAGGGCAAACATCACTGAAACGTGTGATCGCGGAGATGGGTGGCAAGAACGCCATCGTCGTCGATGCCGATGCCGATCTTGACCAAGCGGTCCCAGGCGTCATCTACTCCGCCTTTGGCTTCGCTGGCCAGAAGTGCTCTGCCTGCTCGCGGGTCATTGTGCATCGTCAGATCTTTGACGCCTTCGTCGATCGCCTTGCACTCGCAACCAGCACCCTCATCGTGGGCGATCCGCGGAACCCAGCCACACAAATGGGGCCGGTCGTTGACGACGCAGCCCGGGCCAAAATCACTGGCATGATCACCGAAGGCACGAAGCAGTCTGAGTTGCTCTACCAAGGAACACCTCCAGAGCTTGAGGGCTACTTCGTCCCACCAACGATCTTCATCAACCCCGATCGCCAGTCGTCACTGTATCGCGATGAGATCTTTGGTCCGGTGCTGACGGTCGAGCGTGCCGACGACCTTGATGATGCCATCTGGCGAGCTAACGACACGATCTACGCCCTGACCCAGGGCGTGTTCTCTCGTTCAGCCAAGGCAATCGCCAGGGTTGCTGACGCCGCTAGAGCTGGTAATTTCTACGTCAACCGAGGCATCACTGGCGCCATCCCTGGCCGCCATCCGTTTGGTGGCTTTGGCAACTCCGGTGTTGGCTTCAAGGCGGGTGGACCTTCGTATCTGATCCAATTCGCCGATCAGCAGGTGATCTCAGAGAATCTCTTGCGGCAAGGCTTCTCGCCAGATATCAGCGAGTAGTTTCACCTTCCTGAAATCGACAGGAATACTTGCACATTACAACTAGTTTGTAATGATATGGATCATAGGGTATTCCGTTGACGAAGACGACAAATTCAGGTTCTTGGCTCGAGGTGCTCCAGACGAAGGATCTCTCGCTGATATTTACTGCTCGCGTTGCGATGAGCGTCTCGCGCGCTATCGCCGGCATCGCGGTCCCGCTCTACCTTGCTACCCTCGGCTTCAATGGTGTTGAGCTAGGTATTCTCTACCTCATTGTTGCGCTCGTCGCGGCAGGCATGTCATCAGGCATTGGATTCGCCACGAACAAGGTCGGGGCCAAGTCCTTTATGATCATCGTGCCGGCCATGGTAGCCGTCGCCGGCGTCGTCTACGCATTCTCGAGCGACACTGCAATTCTGTTCATCTTTGCCGCCCTCGCCAGCTTCGGGCGAGGTGCTGGTGCTGGTGCTGGCATGGTTGGCCCATACCAGCCTGCCGAGTCCCAACTCATCGTCAACTCCATCACCCCAGCTAACCGCAATACGGCATTTTCAATGATTTCGCTGGCCTCCACCGTTGGTGCACTCATCGGAACTGGACTCGCTGCGCTGTCCGGTCACGAGCACGTCGTGCGGGCAGCCGCGGTGGCGGTCTTTCGCCCCAGCATGCTCTTGGCCTCGCTGGCGGCACTGATCGCCAGCATCATCGCGATCTTCCTTTCGAGTCACCCCGCCAAGGCTTCGCACCCAACCGCCCATCAGCAAGAGAAGGTCTTCGCATTCCCAAAGCGATCCCGCTGGCTGCTCTATCGACTGTGGGTGACCAACACCCTCAACGGCGCGGCGGTCGGCATGTTCGGCCCATTCATCACCTACTGGCTTTTTGTTCGTTACCACGCCAACGAAGTCACCATCGGAGAGCTTTATCTTGTCGTCAACATCATCACCCTAGGGTCTGGCCTGTTAGCGCCGAGAGTCGCTGCCCGCTTTGGCACCGTCCGGATTACCTCATGGTTGCGCATTGCACAGGGACTGCTCCTCATTCCACTTGCCCTCTCCCCGACATTTGTCATCGCCGGAGTCATCTACACCATTCGCATGTTCGCCCAACGGGTGGCTCTACCCCTACGCCAGTCCTATGTACTCGCAATGGCGGACCCTTCAGAACAGGCCAGGGTCGCTGCTTTGTCGAATCTTCCCTCCCAGATCGTCATGGCCGTGTCACCGACCCTGACCGGCTATCTCCTCGACGATGTTAGTCTTTCACTGCCATTTGAGATCGCCAGCGTGATCCAAACGATCTCCGCCTTTGCTTACTACTTCTTCTTCAAGAATGCGGCACCACCAGAAGAGGTCGCCGACAAACCGACAAGATCGGATGTCGGGGCCGTTGCTGAAGAGGTCGTCGACACGGTTGATCTCAAATCAGTTGAGGTTGATCTCAAATCAGTTGAGGGTGAACCCACAACCTAGTAATAAGCTCGATCCTATGCCCAAGCATCATCCTTCTCTCGACTTCCTCGACACCAACCATCGCGCCGTGCTGACAACACTGAGACGCGACGGGTCAGTCCAACTCTCACCCGTCTTGGCCGTTCGACTAGGACCGCAATCGATCGGTATCTCCTCCCGAGAAACTGCGATGAAAACCAAGAACCTACGCAACAACCCACAGGCGTTTCTCTGTGTCTTCCCCGACGCCTTCTTCGGCGAGTGGATCCAGGTTGACGGAACGACGCAGATCCACTCGCTACCTAAGGCGATGGAACGTCTCGTCGACTATTACCGACGAGCGAACGGTGAACACAACGACTGGGATGCCTACCGCCAGGCGATGGTCCAAGAGCGCCGGGTGCTCCTTGAGATCACGGTTACGAGGATCGGGCCAACCATCAGCGGATGACCGACTTCGAGCAACTTATTGGCAGACTCCGGCGATCCACGATGGTCGCCTTCACCGGTGCCGGTTTATCAACCGCAGCCGGAATCCCAGACTATCGGGGTCCAGAGGGGGTTTGGACCAAGAACCCCGCTGCCGCCAAGCTCTCGCGCGTTAGCCAGTATCGCGACGACAGTAACCTCCGACGTCAAATCTGGCGCGATCGTCTCACCAACCCCCTCTATCGAGCGACCCCGACACCTGGCCACCGGCATCTTGATGCCATAGCTCGCAATGGACAACTTTTGGGAGTCATCACCCAAAACGTCGATGGCCTCCATCGCATCGAAGACCTCACTCCCTATCCGCTCATCGAACTCCATGGATGCATCCACGAGACGCGTTGCCTTAACTGTGGTGAGACACAACCGATGCCACAAGCGCTATCGCGGGTTGCCAATGGGGACTTGGACCCTCGTTGTCAAGCAAGGGCATCCACTGGCCTATGCAACGGCATCCTGACATCGAATACCGTCACCTTTGGCGAACCCGTCCCACCGTCGAAGATCGATCACGCCAAAGCACTCATCGCACAGGCTGACACTCTCTTGGTCATCGGCAGCACCCTCTCGGTTAATCCAGCGGCACGCCTGGTGGCCTACGCCCTTGAGATCGCCAGCACCGTTGTCGTCATCAACCAAGGGCCAACTCGCTACGATGATCGTGGGGTCATCAAATACAATGCGGACTGTCAGCACTTCCTGGGTGCTCTAGCAGCGCTCGCCGTGCACTGAGAACCTTCACAGTTAACTACCACACGTGTACCAGCTAACTCACAACCACCGCGCATAGGTTGGAAACTACCAACAACCCCATCCCAAACCCCCAGACACCAACGAGACCCGCAAGGGTCTCGTTGGTGTTTTGGGGCCTTGTTCACGCGCTCCGAGTCGCGAGCAGATAACACCTCCACCCTTACAACCCGTTGGAGTTGACGGCGCCCCAAGTACTCGCTCAGCAAGCCGTAGCGTGGCTACCAGCTAACTCACAACCACCGCGCATAGGTTGGAAACTACCAACAACCCCATCCCAAACCCCCAGACACCAACGAGACCCTTGCGGGTCTCGTTGGTGTTTTGGGGCCTTGTTCACGCGCTCCGAGTCGCGAGCACATGGTCACAGTGTTAGCCCCACCCTCGGTAGCCACCATGCCAACAAGGTGGACCAGGTGGTTGCGTCGATCTGATAAGCCGCACGAATCGCATCGAGATAGACAGAGAGATCCTCATGGTCGACGGGCGGCCAAACACTGGCCGCTAACGCCCATGCCTTACAATCTCGAGGAAGCGGGACCTGTCCTAGGTCGCGAGCCGAAAATTTCAATGCCGATGTGCTCAGTGCCGTACCAGCGCATCGCTGTTCGACAAAACCTGAGGCAACTGGAGAGCCAAGGGCAGCCGCCAACAGCGAGAGCTCAAGTCCGTGGCGATCGTTGGCGAGCACTGACACCACCGGCGTCAGCGGAACCGTGCCTCCCAGCACGTCCATCCATGGCGCCACCACCTTCTTTTGGGGCGCCACTACCAACTTGGGAACGAGCATCCCTCGAAGGGAGGCCGACATCGCTTGGAGCGCTCCGTGTGCAACGACCGGCCTAAGAAAATGGCGTCCACCAATCTTGACGGTTTTCACACCCCATCGAGGCTGACCCCAGCCGAGGTGACCAACCGTCAGGACTCGATGCCACGGCTCACCTTGGGGCGCTACCTTATCAGGCGCGGGAATCTCCTGGGCCTCTTGCACCGCCCGAGAGAGCTGATAAAACTCATCACGAAAGCCAGCAGTGACCCTCGCTACATCGCAAACTAAGGGACCAGGCGACAGATCCAACGCGGGCGACTCAGCCACCCACGAGCCCCAGCTCGACGTCGCATGCTCGGCGCGCGCGCCCCTCGGCGTGTGACGTCGAATCCAAACACAGACCGTATTCACCGACGCCACAAAGCTATCGTTGGGCAGATGATCGACCCGCAACACCTCACCCTCAACGTCGATCAGACCCCGGACCCGGGACGCGCCGTCGGAGGAGAGAAATGAGACCGGTACGATCATGCCACAAACTCCACCAGGGCGTAGGTGTGAAAATGCCTGCGCAACAAAATAGGTGGAAAGATCGGTCGTTGGTCGGGTCAAGGTGGGAAACTGGCGACGCAGCGCTGTCCACTCCACACTGTTGGCGCCCACGAAACGTTGCGACCGAAGGCGTGGACTAAGAAACGGAGGGTTGCCCAACACCAGGTCGAAGCCGTCATATTTAGAGCGCAGTTGAGCGCTCAACGTAGGACCCAGCCCATCGCCGTGGATAACATCAATTGTATTGCTCGGAGTTACCTCTGACTGGAGCCGCGCATGGCACTGAGCGGCGACCATGGCATCGATCTCCACGCCAACCAGCGTCAGCGGTGAAGCAAAGGTACGTGCTGCAGCCACTAACAGCGAACCAGAGCCGGCGGCAAGGTCGAGTACACGCCGGACCGATAGATGATGGTCTGTGAGAAACGAAGTCAACAGGTCGCAAGCAATTGACACTGGGGTAAAGAACATTCCGTTCGCGCGCTCTTGCAACGTGAGGGTCCCGTTGGTCGGGCCGGCTTCTGCTCGTGGAGACCAACAGCGCTCATCACCCACCGACACCCACACCAGTCCTCATCCATCACTACAACGACCCACTCGTGGTCATCGCTCAATCCTAACACCTACCCACTTGAGCACCCTCCTATTGGGCATGTGGCATCCTTGATGTCATTGATGTACAACACAATCACACCAAGGATGCCACAGCCTCTTTGCATCCATTGTTCCTGACCCCGTCTCGCACCCTCGAGGGGGGCAAACTTCAGCGAGAATGGGTGGCAAGTTTCAGCGAGAGTACGCAGTCGACGGGATCGCGCGTGCATTGAGCTTCTTTGGTGGCGTGGTGGCCACCCTCGTGCCAGACAACCTCAAAGCAGGCGTCATCTCTCACACCAAGCGGGTCATCCGGCTCTCTCGGGCCATTGTTGAGTTAGCTAGCTACTACCGTCTCTGGGTTGACCCCACCAGGGTGCGTCGACCCCGGGATAAGGCCAAGGTCGAAGAGCGGGTCCGAGCGGTGCAAAACTGGGTCCTGGCCCCCCTTCGTGATGAGCACTTCACCTCCTTGGACGAGCTCAACAAGGCGATTGCCAAGGGAGTCGATGAACTGAATAACCGTCCCTTTACCAAGATGACCGGGTCAAGAACTGAACGCTTCCAAACAGAGCGCCCATACCTTCGTCCCCTTCCCACAGAGCCCTTTAGCTATGGGCGCTGGTTGAGCCTGAAGGTCCCTCCCAACTATCACCTCACCATCGGCGAGGTCTCCTACTCGGTGCCCTATGTGCTTGTGGCTAAGACCGTTGAGGTCCGCATCACCGAGGGGCTCGTAGAGATCTTTCATGCTGGTCAACGGGTCGGGTCTCACCAGCGGAGCTATCAAAAAGGTGAGGTCACAACCGATGTGGCCCACCTGCACCCAAAGCACGCGGCCTATCTTGACTCACTCTCAATCGAGACCATCACCGCCAGGCTCGTAGCCATTGGGCCAAGTGTTGGGGCACTTGGGGACCTATTGGTTGGTGAGCCACCCGTCAGTGAGGCCAAGCGTCGCTTGTTGACCCGTCTCGTTGATCTGGCCCATGTTTACGGGGCGGATGAACTAGAGGCCGCCTGTCACTGGGCACTGGCCAACAACACAACGAGCCTAGCCTCGATCGTTTCCATCCTTGATACCAAGGTCTATCTCACCGGAGACCAACCCCAGCCACCGGTTTCACCCATCCATGACAACCTCCGTCACCACGACGAGTTCACCAATACCCAAAGGGACGCCTAAGAACCATGTCGAGTCATCTGGCAAACCTAGAACACTTTCGCGCCCTATGGCTCCCCGATGCAAGAGCCGAGTACGAGCGCCAGCTCACCGACGCGACCATTGAGTCCATGAACTTCATCGACCGGCTCGATCTCATCCTCGACAAGGAGATCGCAATGCGTCACAACCGCCGAGTGGCCCGCAAGCTCCGCGAGGCCACCCTGCGGGTCGTGGCCTATAAGGAGGAGTTCTCCTTTGAGACCAATCGTGGAATCTCACGGGAGACCTTTGCACACCTGGTTTCCCTCTCATTCATGGACCGAGCACATGGCCTCATCATCACCGGGCCTACTGGGGTTGGTAAGACCTACCTTGGCTGCGCGCTTGGGATGGAGGCGATACGGCGTGAGTACTCGGTGCGCTATGTACGCACCTCTGATCTCATCGAGCGCCTCACCCTCGCTAGAGCCGACGGAAGCTACCGGAATCTGATGGTAAACCTCCGCCGACTCGATCTGCTCATCCTCGACGACTTTGGACTCTCCCCGGTTTCGGTGTCGAGCTCTCGCGAACTCTTAGAGATCATCGATGCTAGAGTGGATCTGCGCTCGACGATCTTTCTCTCTCAGTTCCCGGTGGCCAAGTTCCATGCCCTCATGGAAGACGCTACCGCCGCCGATGCCATCATGGATCGTATCATTCACGCTTCAAGGGTGATTGAGCTCACCGGTGA
>JALCZJ010000052.1 GCA_022690815.1 Ferrimicrobium sp. | reverse complement strand
GATCTCAACTTCGCACCGACGCAACAAGCAAAGGCGAATCTCATTGCCGAAGGCATCCGTGAGCAAAGCATCGTGGTCACTGGCAACACCGTCATCGATGCTCTGCTTCTCGGAATTGCGCGAAGCCACACCACCAAAGATCCGCTACTGAAGCCGATCGAAACATGGACTGGCCCAATCATCCTTGTCACAGCCCACCGGCGAGAATCATGGGGAGAGCCCATGGACAACATTGCCCTAACACTAGACCAGATTTCAACCATAAGACCAGATGTGCTGATCGTCCTCCCGATGCACCGTAATCCACTCGTACGCAAAAGCCTAGTCACTAGGCTAACTGGGAAGAACAATGTCATTCTCACCGACCCACTCGACTACGGCGATCTATGCACCGTCATGAACATATCCACCTTGGTCTTGACCGACAGCGGGGGTATCCAAGAAGAGGCTCCCAGTCTTGGCAAGCCGGTACTAGTTCTGCGAACGACAACCGAACGGCCCGAGGGTATAGCATCAGGCAATGCCATCCTCGTCGGAACATCTCCACCCGATATTCTCCGATCAGTAGACATGCTGTTGGACGACCCAACGGAATACCAAAGAATGAGCACTAGCGCCAACCCCTACGGAGATGGCAACGCAAGCCTACGTATCGTCCAAGCAATTGCCAACTACTTCAACCATGGTGATCTGCCTGCCGACTTTCAACCCCGCGAAAACGAGACCTTCACGACACCATAGATGCAAACACTCCGACCATCGGGCTATTTAGAGCGCCCTTTACGGAGGAGGCAACGCAACATCTCCTCTACCTTGTTGTTTTCCTATCCAGAAACCCTGCCAGTAAGGACTGTAGCAGATAATATGACGGGTGAAGGACTCCGACATGACCTTGACCACGACGGCAGCTCTTTGAAACTATTCACACCCTCTGGCGACGAAACTTCAAACCGATTGGAGCCAGGTTGAGTGTGGGCCGTGTGACACTACCCTTAGCAGGAACTATAACCTCAATTGGGTGCGGTGGCTATACTAAAGAACTACGACCTCGCTCGGCCCAGCCCTAATACCGTGCAGGTAAGACCTAATCTGTGCCAGCACACAGCCATACCGGGTGCCAAATAGGCAATGCCCCACGCGTCACCGGCTATTCGATCTTGTCTGGAACGCTGTGCTTGTGAGGGTGTCGCCTCCGGATGCTGCCGATGGTGGTGGCCGTCGAGGCATCCGCAACCGAGTTCCTTCTGCCCGTGTAATGGTCAACTTTGCTATCGGGATCGCGATCTGTGGAGAGTTCCTCTAAGGATGTGCAGATTTTCTCATCGACGAGCCGTTGCCAGATCCTCGTTGCACTGTGTCGCTGCTTCTTTGGAACCTTTAGGTCCTCCGTCAACCACGCACGTACCGTCGACTCATAGGCGCCAAGCTTTGGACGCACCTTGGGGGCACTCTTGCGCTCTGGTGGGATAGCGCTGGCAAGTGCTCGACGCACCTCTCGCCGATGGACTTTGAACTCCTTGGACGAGCGCCCGAATCGACATCCCCTCTTTGTTAACCGCATTCCTGATACTCTGATAGAGCTCCACTCTCAACATCCTTTTCTGACTTCTTGAAACAATTCGCATGCTTCAAGCCTATGAACCGTGGTGTTGAGGGTGGGGCCAGATTAGTCAATCGTGGTGGGGCCAGATTAGTCAAGCGTTTCCATGTGGCTTGGCTTTTTCGGTTTTGCTTCTCTCACTGGGGGATCAACCAGGTAGTAATAGCTTGAACGTGCGATCCCAAGGCACGTACTGGCCGCCTCGAGCCCAACGATCTCCCTGAGTTCGCCTACCGCCTTGACGATGGCGCGATTGGCTCTTGTTGATCCTCGGCGCTCCCTAGCGAGAGCTCTTCTAGTAGCGCCGATAATTTTCCCTGGACTTCGATGACCTTGTGTGATTTGGCCAGCTCAGACCGGAGTCTCTCGTTCTTGCGTTCGAGTTCTCTGGCCTTGACCCGGAGAGGATTGGTCTTTGGCCCACGCTTTCCCGAGAGGGCCTCTTGGCTCTGCTGGTGGATTATCTTGCGCCACTTAAGTGATCTGGGAGGCAAGGAGTCCCTCTCGTCGCAACAGCGCACCCTTTCCTCCCTGGGGACAGGCGTCGTACTCCTTTAGGATCCTGGCCTTGTAGCTCGGGGAGGGCACTCGTCTCTTTGCCTTTGGTGGGAGGGTCACCTCTTGGGTTGTGTTGTTCTCCACCGTCTCATCGTAGGTAGCCATCGCAACATCTCTGCCTTCTCACCCTCATTGGTTTATTTTTCAAGCCGCGCACACACTGATACTGAGACCTAGGGGAGCCCCCAACTTGGGTCGATTCCCGAGTGGACACAATGAGCTGGCGTGCGATTTGTACGTAGTGGCACCCACGTGGGATGGATCCTCAGAATGACACTTTGCTGAGAGCTGGTAACGCCTCTTTGGCAAGTTCCATGTGTTCGTGATAGCGCTCATGATAGGCGCGTGCGAAGTCACGGTCACCAGGCTCAATGATTGCTCCAGTGGGCAGGGTGTTCTTGGTAAGCCCAAAGGCCAAGCGGGCTGCGCCGAGCGTAGTGGCCTCGGCGGTGGGAGAGGCGATGACAGGGGCTGACGTCAGTGATGCGAGCGCCGAGTTGACGATTGCGTTAGTCCCGACCTTGCCATCGAGACCGATCGATGACAAGGGTTGCCCACTATCGTCGGCGATGGCCGTGATGAGGTCTGCCGCTGCACAGGCGATACCGAGGAGAAAGCCGTGAACGATCTCCGGTTGGCCGGCGTCGGGGACGAGATCCCCAATGACGCAGCGTCCGCCAAAGTCCCACACTGGAGCGCCGATGCCAGAATGGGCGGGGATGACAGTAGGTATGGCGTATCGTTCGGCCCTTTGGGCGATTGCCTCAGCTTCAGTGGCGCTTGCGAGCAGGCCATTGCGCTCGAGCCATGCGATGGCCGAGCCTGCGTTCATCCAAAATGCCTCCATGCCAAAAGTCGCTTGACCAGCCGAGGCATCGGTCACGATTGGAAAGGTGCCAGATGGGCCGCGACGGACGAATCTTGGATGTCGATCATCGAGTTCGATGTCGGCCACCGCTGAGGTGCCGAGCGTCACCTTGGCACGTGGCCGTTGACCGGCCAGTGAGGCCTGCTGGTCAGCGATCGTCACGGTGATGGGCACGGGGCCATGGGGTGAGAGGAAGGTTCCACGATCGGCGACGACATCGACGATCGGTGCGAGTTGATTGGGGGTGAGGTTGAGGAGTTCGAGCTGTGCCAGGTCCCATTGTCGACCTGAGGTATTGACAAGACCGGTCATCGCGGCGTTGGTGGCGTCGGTGGCGATTGAGGCTCCTTGACTCAGTCCAAAGGCCAACCAGGTATCGATGGTGCCGACCATGAGGTCTGGGTATTCGGAGCCGAACTCGTTGATAAGCCAGGTGAACTTGGTCGCCGATTGGTTTGGGGCGAACGTCGCACCATGCTGTGCAAGTGCGAGACATTGGCTTGCGGTTCGAAGATCCTCCCAACTGATCCCTGGCCCAACGGCTTGGACACGATTGCGGGTGAAGGCGACGACGCTGGCTCGTTGGTTGGTGATCGCAATACGGTCATACGAGCCGGCTTTGCCCAACTCCTCGAGGAGGGAACTGGCTGTTGTGAGGAGCTCCATAGGATCGAAGGTGACGTTGGCGGTTCCATCTCGCATCACCTGTAATGTTGCGGACAAGCTGGCAGTTATCGAGAAGGTCTCATCAATGATGGATGCCCGTATCGAACTCGAGCCAACGTCAAGGACGGCTACACGTTCCATTTGTTGACCCCTGATGCCTCGACGTGACGGCAAGCCTTAGCGGTTGGTGCGAGCCTTTCTTTGCCTGGATCATCTCGTCGATGAGTGGTGAGACACGGGGGTCCCGGGGCGAACTGGCTACCCCTGATCGGCCATGGCGATACAGTGCGCATGCTCGTGTGCAGCCCGTGAAGTTTTGCTGGACGCGAGCCAGTCGAACCCGGTTGACTTTGTTGTTCTTGATGAGGTATCGCCGTCTCATTGAGGAAGGGTAGCCCTTGAACCGTGGTGTCCTCATGAGAAGCCAAGTGGGTGCTCGTCGATGAGTCTGCTGGAGCACTCGATTGGCCCGGTGTTGCTTGAGCATGCACGCTGACAAACTAGCCGTTCTCGTACGATGAGTGGGTCTAAGTGGGCCAGGTGACCATCGCAGCGAAGCCCAATATCCTGCCAAGCATCTCGATGAACGTCGTTGTCAGGGTATGGCGATCGTAGCAAGCCCCAAACGGGTGGTCGCTGTGCATTGTTTACCAGTTGCTGCAGGTGGCGACCTGCCTGTCTTTGATGTGCCCGTGAGATAGGCCAGGTTGGTAGTCGTCTCGCAAGGCCAGCCATCCGACGATGCGCATCGCTGAGAGGATGTGTTCATGAGAGGCAACAAGTAGCGATAACGATCAACCGGCGCAACCGGGTCAGCTGGTTCCCGCGGACACGTTGGCGATTGAGCACGGCATGGTGTTGCGGTGTCGTGCTCATTCCCGGTCGAACGCTCCACTATCGGGCGCAGTCTGTCGGGTGCAAGTATCGCGCGTAGACAGGCTCGGTCTGGTGGTGAAGGGGTGGGTGTACCGGCGGCTAGAATCGAAGAGGTCAACAGGTTGGAGATCTTCCAAAGCTGGAATTGTTCTAGCTTTGTCGGTTCTTTGGGAATCAGGATCGTAGCAAATCAGGTTGACCATCGTGAGACGTGAGGGTGTGGAGCCGTGCCTACGGGCGCGAGCCATGTTGATAGAAAATAGAAGGAGCACACAATGGCGGAGCTGAAAACATCAAAGACTGCGGAAAACCTGAAAGAGGCATTCGCCGGGGAGAGCCAGGCGAACCGACGATATCTCTACTTTGCGCAGAAGGCGGACGTCGAGGGCTACCCAGACGTCGCCGCTTTGTTCCGCTCAGTTGCCGAGGGAGAGACCGGACACGCGTTTGGTCATTTCGACTTCCTGGCTGAGGTTGGCGATCCGGTCACCGGGGCCAAGGTTGGTGCAACCGAGGACAATCTCCGCTCGGCGATCGAGGGTGAGACCTATGAGTACACAGAGATGTACCCAGGTTTTGCACGGACCGCTCGTGACGAGGGCTTTGACGAGATCGCCGAGTGGTTCGAGGTACTCGCCCGTGCCGAGAAGAGCCATGCCGGCCGATTTGGTCAGGGTCTCGAGGCGCTCGCCTAGACAAGCGTCCGTCAGTCGGGGCCGTTCCATGTTCCTTGGTAGTGAGTTACCCAACGCCCTCTTCAGAGGGCGTTGGGGATTCATCGGTGGTGAAAGGTAGCACTCTCCTCCCGGAACGGCCAGCTAGCTCACTCTGGCTTACGTAACTTTTGGGCTGCTCGGTTGTTGATACGGCGTTGAGGCTCCTCGCTCGACGAGGGACCGGACTTGCACATTGACCGCCAGCGTCTACATGTTCGTGGAGATCGCTCTGTCAGCGATAATCGACACCCTTTCCGCTCGCAAGCCACCACAGTGAGCGAGCCCAGGGTGACTGGTGTGACACCATTGGTATTGCTTCGACCAAAGGGTGCACTTGTGACACATGAGCTTTCTCGGCATCGGGGTTCGTGATAAATGGCACGGTTCCAAATGGAGCGGTGCTCATTGGACCGATAGGCTGTGGACCCATCGCCAGGGAAGTGGTGTGGAGTCGGCTCACGGATTGGATTACTCAGACGGTGTGACGACGCAAACTGGACGGTTTTTGCGTGATCGGAGGTGGGTAAGCATCGACGATAGCGATGGGCATAGTTAGCTATGACGTGGTCCAGTAGAGCACAGTGAGGTGAGATATCGTCAAGGGCTTACCGTCGATGCAATGGTCGCACCGCTGAGGGGTCGCGCGTTGACGATCAGCGCCTCGTACTTTGAACGTTGTTTGGGTGAGATTGTGTCTCATCAGACGGCCCGTTGAGCGTGTCCTGGGGTCTCATCGTCTCCAAGGTGCGAAGCTACTCACTGGCCATGGTGCCTGCATCGCGAGGTTGGCCCGCTGTTCGGTTGCGGCCCGTTGGGCCGACTTGGATGCGATCGGGAAGCGACGGCCACATCGGTGGAACCTTTAGGGTGATGATTGAGACGGGAAGGTGTGGTCACCAGAATGTATCCACTGATGAGACGGCAAAGGCAGGCGACCCGATTGTGTGCCAACAACGTTTACCCAAGTGTTTGAGTACCCGACCCAGGAGAAACTCGTTGGCAGGCTCTCGGGTTGGCCAAAGAAGTCTGTAATAACTGAACGATCTATGGAAGCGAGGTAGCAGCAGGTGACAACCATCTACGACCCGAATGACCCCACCTATTACGACGAGACCGACCTGCGTGAGGAGCTCGGTCGGGTCTTTGAACTGTGTCACGGTTGCCGGATGTGCTTCAACTACTGTGACTCGTTCCCCATGTTGTTCAAGTTCGTCGACTCGAAGGATCAACAACACGCAGACCTTAGCGCGTCCGAGCAGGATGCGGTCGTTGATGCCTGCTTTGGTTGTAAGATCTGCTACGTCAAGTGCCCCTATATCCCGCCGCACGAATGGGCGCTTGATTTTCCGCGACTTATGTTGCGAGCCCAAGCTGTTCGCACTGCCGGACACCAGCGTGACCTGCGCGCTCGGGTCACTGACCAGGTGCTAGCCCGCACCGATCTCGTTGGCTCCATCAACCAGTCGATCTCGGGTCTGGTCAACCCTGTTGTCGCTCGTCCCAACACGCCGATACGGCGGGTCATGGAGCGGGTGGCTGGCGTCTCGAGTCAACGGCTACTGCCAACCTACGGCAAAGTGCGCTTTTCTCGCTGGTTCAAGGACCGACTGCCACGCTTCATTGCTACCCCGAGGGCCAAGGCGGCCATCTTTCCTACCTGCTTCATCGAGTATATGTCCCCAGAAATCGGTGCCGATGTGACCACGGTGTTTGAGAGTCAGGACATCGTCTGCTCACTTCCAGAGGGTGTCAAGTGTTGTGGTGCCCCTTGGCTACATCAGGGAAACGTGGCCGAGTTCACCCGTCAAGCGCGAGCGAACGTCGAACGCCTGGATGAGGTCGTCCGCCAAGGCAAAGATATCATCGTTGCCCAGCCAACCTGTGCCTATGTCGTCAAGCGCGACTATCCGATGTATGTCCCTGGCGAGCAGGCTGATCGGGTGTCTGAGCACACCTTCGATCCGAGCGAGTACCTGGTCAATCTCATGCGCAAGGATCGTTCCATGAGCCTTGGGTCGGGCACCATGGATGAGGAGGTGGTGTTTCATGCCGCCTGTCACACTCAGGCACAAAATGTCGGTCTGAAGGGCCGCGATCTTCTCAAGAAGCTTGGTCTGAAGGTCCGGGTTGTCGCCAAGTGCTCGGGTATCGACGGAACATGGGGATACCGGAGTGAGAACGCGACCTCATCACGAAAGATGACCCAGTCCCTCGCTGACCAGATCGCCAAGACTAACTCGACGACGGTCGTAGGGGACTGTCACCTGGCCAATACCGCAATCGATGAGGCCCTCGGCGTTAGAGTGGAGCACCCGATCTCGTTAACTCGACGGTTGATGGGCCTTGAGAACCAACCACCATTGAAAGGACAATAATCATGCGTACGCTTACCATTGACGACATTCTTGATCTTCGAGCCTACGAGAAGGTTCGAAGCCAGCTGCGCCAAGAGGTGATCGATCTCAAGAGGCTGCGTCGGGTAGCTCTCGGGCCGATGATCTCGGTGGTGTTTGAGAACAAGCTCACGATGCGCTTTCAAGTACAGGAGATGGCTCGGGCGGAACGGATGATGCGTGATGAGGACATCCAAGCGGAGCTCGATGTCTACAACGAGTTGATCCCGAACAAGAATGAACTCGTCGCGACGCTCTTTGTCGAGCTCACCACCAAGACCGAATTGCAGGAGTGGTTGCCCAAGCTCGCAGGGGTGGAGCGAAGCCTGCAGCTGTTGGTCGACACGGTCGTCATCCCTGGGAAGCTTGAAGCCTCACACGAAGAGCAGCTCACCCGATCGGATGTGACGGCGTCGGTGCACTACCTACGCTTTGCGATACCAGACCAAGTGGCCAACGCCTTACTCGATCGTGAGGTGCACCTGATCGTGCACCACAGCTCCTACGAGGCCGACGTGGTGTTAGGTGACGAGCTCAAGCGATCGCTCGTCGATGATTGGCAAATAGGCTAGCCAGGGGTGGGATATCTCGATCCCTGTGATCGAGCATCACGCCACCACAGGTGGTCTTGGCCCTTTGGTCAATGTTGCGAACGCACTCGCGTTATGCGAGGATGGTCTTACAGGTTTTGGTCGCCAAGGCTGTGCACCGCTCATGGTGGTGTAACGGTCTAATAGTTCGAGTCAATTGAGGGAGGTAGTCAGTGGATTTCGAGTTCAACGAGGAGCTCACCCAGCTTCGCGATACGGTACGCCGTCTCGCCAAGGAGAAGGTGGCGCCTCGGGCGCGTGAGATCGATCTGACTGGTGAGTACCCCCAGGATCTCTTCGAGCTCTTTGGGACGACCGGCCTCTTCGGGCTCTGCATTCCAGAAGCGTACGGAGGATCTGGGGCAGGCATTCTCGGGCTCACCATCGCGATCGAAGAGGTCGCCAAGTACTCGAACACTGCGGCGTTGATGCTGTTGCTCTCTCGACTCCCCACGGGCCCGGTGATGATCGCAGGCTCGGAGGAGCAAAAGCAGCGGTATCTTCCAGGCATTGCTAGCGGAGAACAACGCGCATCTTTTGGTCTCTCTGAGGTCGGCGCGGGCTCCGACGTTGCCGGGATGCGCACTACCGCTATTCCTGACCCAAAGGTTGAGGGTGGCTGGATCCTTTCCGGCTCGAAGGTGTGGATCTCCGGGGTTGCCCAGGCCGACTGGTACACCGTCTTTGCCAAGACAGGCGACCCGGCCTCTCGCCGTCACGACTCCATCACCGCGTTTATCGTTGATCGCAACCTCGAAGGGGTTTCGGTGCCAAGGGTCGACAAGAAGATGGGTGTCAAGGGTGTAGACACCGGTGAGCTCCTGCTCGAGTCGGTGCATGTGCCGGCCGAGAACGTCATCGGTGAGGTTGGTGGGTTTCGGCTCGCCATGTTGGGGCTGAACTCGATGCGTCCCATCGTCGCTGCCCGAGGGCTCGGTCTTGCTGAAGGAGCCCTTATGTATGCCGTGAACTACGTCAAGGAGCGGGGTGCCTTCGGCCACACCATCGCTGACTTCCAGGGTATCCAATGGGAGATTGCCAGGATGGCAACCGAGATCGAAGCCGCCAGACTGTTGACCTATCGGGCGGCATGGATGGCGGACCGTGGCGAGTTCACCCGTGAATTCGTCCCCTTCCTCTCGATGTCTAAGTACTATGCCACCGAGATGGCCGTGCGAGCCTCGTCGTTGGCGGTGCAGCTGTTGGGGGCTGCAGGTTATATGCAGGATCACCCGACGGAGATGTATTATCGGGATGCTAAGCAGCTCACGATCGTTGAAGGAACCACGCAGGTGCAGCTCGGTCTCATCGGGCAAGGGGTGCTGCGCGGCGACCTGTGGTGGGATTAGCCACCAGCGTCACCAATCTCTACCGGCATCGCTAGTCCCTACGGTATCAGGTCGATTGTGAGCTCCAGCGTGCCGCTCTGCTTGCCACCGTCTCGCCAACCTCACCAGCTCTATCACGAATACCCTCTCGACCACGACAACGCGGTGGCCATCAGCACAGTGTCGTTGGCACCGTCATCATCTCACCACCGTGTCAAACCCAGCACAGGGCCGCTCCAAAATACATGTACATTTATCTGCATATCCAGCTGAGTACTACGAGATACTGCCTAGCAGCAGGGCGTGGCCAGTATCGTCGGGTGCCACCGGCGCCGATAGTCTGTTTCTCATGTAATGTCGTGGGTGCATTGGCCACTTTCAGGCATGAGAAGGTATTGGCGCACCTGAGAGGCTGTATGCGGACACGTTGCTAGTGCGAATGGGGTGAGATTGGCAGGGATATGTTGAGGTGAGTAGCGCTGGTGAACTCAACGCAACCGCGTTGATGAGACGATCCATGACGCCGGTCCTCACATTGCGTCGATTGAACCGGAAACAGATCGCATCTAGGTAGGAGCCAAGGTGCTCACGAGACGGTGAGCGGTGAAAGGTCCCTTGAAGTACTGTCTTGAGATTGGAAATCTGGGTGTGTAGGACTGGGGAGAAGTGCTCATCCTCGCCGAGGTGTGCTGAGATCGTACGCAGATGCTGATAGCCCAAGTGACCCAGGGCGTTCAAGCCTCCCATACCATCGGTCTCAACGATTGCCTGCTTATCCACCATAGTGAGGACTCTTTGACCGATCTCGTCTTGGTCCCAGCCATCCACAGGGGTGACCGCCATGAACCTTGGATGTAACTTCTCATCCATGTGACACCGATAAGGCAGGGAACCTTCTTGGTTGAACGGCCTGGTCTGCCTGGGACAACACCACCGACAAACAGGTCATCGACATCGACGATCCCGTCTCACAGGTACCTACTCTCACGTTGGGACATCGCAGAACGCAATCTAGCCAGCACGTACCACGTGAGTTGTGTACCGGACACCGATCTTCTTTGCTAGCTCTACTGCGCTGATTCCTCGCTTTGATTCAGAATCAAGGTACATGGCCATGAACCAATGGCGAAGTGTGAGACGGGTTCGGTGCATGATGGTGCCAGCCGTGAGGGAGGTGATGTGTCGACACGATAAGCACTGGATCTGTTTGAGGGAACGACGGTAGCAATGACCTAATGTTTTGCACGTGGGGCAGACGAATCCATCTGGCCAACGCTTTGCGAAGAGCGCTTCACCACACTTCTCCTCGGTTCCAAACTGACAGGAGAACTCCTAAAAACTCAAACCCTTGGGCCGACCGATTCCACTCATACCCTCAAGAGGTGCTCTAGCTGTGACAAACATCTGGCGGTGTAGTAC
>JALCZJ010000051.1 GCA_022690815.1 Ferrimicrobium sp. | reverse complement strand
GGGCTTGGCGCTGAATTTGAACCTCCAGTACGCCTCGGGGAACACCTCGGTGACCCAGGAGATGGACGCCTATCAGTCAGCGGCCAAGCAGGCGGGTATCACCATCAACCTGAGTTCGGCGACCTTTGATACGGTGATCGGCAACGCCACACAGTGCACCCCCAGTCAGGCTGCCTGTAAGTGGGAGATGGAGAACTGGGCTGGTGGCTGGGAGTACAGCCCGGACAACTATCCAACCGGAGGTGAGATCTTCGGTGCGGGTGCTGGATCTAATTACGGTAGTTACTACAGCTCCGAAGCCAACACCCTGATCGCGGCGACCCATACGTCGTCTAACCCACAGGCGGCTCTCGATGCCTACCAGAACTACATGGTCAAGAACCTGCCGGTGGTCTATCAGCCATCGGGTGACTATGCGATCTCGTTGATCTCGAGCAAGCTCCATGGCGTTACCCAGAATCCGTATCTCAATCTCACACCTGAGAACTGGTACTTCACCAAGTAACAAGCATCGATCCGTCTCGATCCGTCTTGTAGTCACGCAGCCCGTGGCTCAAATGAAGTACTGTGGAGTCAGAATGCGTGTCGGGGCTGGGGGCGTCGTTGCTGGGGCGTGTCAGCATCGAAGCAACTTGTGACCGAAATGGTTCTGTCGCCGTGATTTTGAATGTGATGGTGCTGCTCGATCGTGTGTTACTGGTTACTGGCGCGCGGTGCCGGAGTTCGGCAAGGTCACACAAATGCCACACGATCTCCGAAGCTGCTCCGTAGATGCCCGATCAGGTTGTTGTCGATCGGGATTGAGATGTCTTCGACCAAGAAGCGCATCGACCCGATCTGGAGCATGACGGGATGCGAGCCCTCATGGGCCTCGAGGACCTGGCGGAGCCGTTCGAGTTCGCTGCGACTCGCAAGCTCAGCGGGCATGACGAGCGTGGCGATCTCGGCCCCGTTGACGTATTGGGGCTGGGCCAACTCAACGACCTCGATGGACATCGCGGCGATCTTGGGGCGCTCTTCCTTGGTGTCGAGACGTCCTTGGATCTTTAAGATGGTGTCTTGGACGAGGAGCTGCCCGTATTCGGCCATGGTCTTTGGAAAGACCATCACCTCGATCGCACCGCGAAGATCCTCGAGGGTGATCGTCCCCATGAGCTCACCCTTCTTGGTGTGACGCTTGGTAAGGGTGGTGGCGACGCCGACGACTGTTACCGATTGGTTGGTACCGGTCTCGGCAAGCTCGAGGACCTCCCAAACCTTGAGGGCTGCGATCTTGGCGAGCTGCTCATCGAGCCCGGCGAGGGGGTGCGAGCTTACGTAGAGGCCGAGCATCTCGCGTTCGGCCTTCAAGAGGACATCCTTGGGCCACTCGTCGGTGCTGGCGTTGATGTCGAGGGTCACGACGCCGGCGGCGACGTCGACGGGATCCTCAAAGAGTGAAAAGACGCCACGGTCGCGCTCGCGACGCTTGTCGAGTGCCTGGTCGATGACGCTCTCATGGATCTGGGCGAGCCCTTTGCGTGTATAGCCGAGGCTATCGAAGGCACCACCCTTGATGAGGGATTCGATGGTACGCTTGTTCAACACGACCGGGTCAACGCGGAGGCAGAAGTCGCCAAAGTCCGCGAAAGGACCGTTGGCCTCGCGCTCTGAGACGATCATCGACACCAGCCCTTCGCCGACGTTCCTGATGGCCGCCAACCCGAAGAGGATCTTCTCGCGATCGCCCTCCTTGACGACGACGAAGTCTGCCATGGAGTGGTTGATGTCAGGCACGAGGACCAAGATGGCGTGTGCACTCGCCTCGGCGAGGTACAGGGCGGTCTTGTCCTTGTCATCTTTGACGGAGGTCAAGAGGGCGGCGAGGTACTGGGTTGGGTAGTTCGCCTTCAGGTACGCGGTCTGATAGGCGATGAGGCCATAGCCATAGGAGTGTGATTTGTTAAAGGCGTAGTCGGCGAAAGGCTCGATGATGTTGAACAGCTCGGTGCCGATCTCCTCCCCATAGCCGGTGTCGATACATCCCTTGACAAACTTCTCGCGCTCGGCGGCGATGAGCTCACGGATCTTCTTACCGCAGGCCTTGCGGAGGTTGTCGGCTTCGGCCAAGCTGTAGCCGGCGAACTTTTGGGCAACACGCATGACCGACTCTTGGTAGATCATCAGCCCATAGGTATCCGAGAGCAACTCCTCAAGATCTGGGTGCAGGTAGGTGATCTGCTTGCGCCCGTTCTTGCGGTCGGCATAGTCGTTGTGCATGTTCGCCGCCATCGGACCCGGTCGATACAGGGCCGTGAGGGCGGCGATGTCGTCGAAGCGGGTCGGTGCGAGCGAGCGAACCAGGGCGCGCATCGGCGTACCTTCAAGTTGGAAGACGCCGATCGTGTCGGCCTCGCGCAGCATGGCATAGGTCGCGTCATCGTCAAGCGGGATCCCCTCGAGGGTGATCTCGACGCCACGCGACTCTCGTATCAGCTCAATGGCGCGGTCCAGCACCGAGAGGGTGCGAAGCCCGAGGAAGTCCATCTTCAACAGGCCGAGCTCTTCGACTCCGTGCATCTCGTATTGGGTGACCATCGGAGCGAGGGTGGGATCCTGTCCCGGGTCAGGCTTGCGTTGGATCGGTAGGTAGGTGGTGAGTGGCTCGTTGGTAATGACCACGGCGGCGGCGTGGATGCCGTCTTGTCGTCGCAGACCCTCAAGCCCCTTGGCGACGTCGACCACCGCCCGTACTTCCGGGTCGGTCTCGACCATCTCACGCAGTTCGGCTGCGGCCTGATAGCCGTCCTCGAAGCCGGGTTTGAGCGCGAGACAGGCGGCAAGCGGGGTGTCGCGACCCATCACCAGCGGTGGCATGACCTTGGCAATCCGATCACCGACGGCATAGGGGAGCCCCAGTACACGGGCGGCATCTCGGACGGCTGCACGAGCTTTGATGGTCGAGAAGGTGACGATCTGGGCGACGTGATCGGCTCCATAGCGACGACCGGCATAGCGGATCATCTCAGACCGGTAGCGCTCGTCAAAGTCCATGTCGATGTCGGGCATCTGGGTGCGGCCGGGGTTCAAGAAGCGTTCGAACAACAGGTCGTAGCGGATCGGATCGAGGTCGACGATTCGCAGGCAGTAAGCCACGACCGACCCAGCTGCTGACCCTCGCCCTGGACCGACCCGAATCTTGGCCTCAACCGCATGACGGATGAGGTCCCAGACGACGAGAAAATAGCCCGAGAACCCCATCTCGGCGATGACGGCAAGTTCGTAGTCGATTCGGGCACGGGTGCGTTCGTCGATCTCGGCCCCGTAGCGCTCGTTGGCGCCGGCTTCGGTGAGGTGCCGCAGGTAGATGGTGGCGGACTGGTTGTAGTCGCTGGCCTGGAACTCCTCGGGAATCGGGATCTCGGGCAGCTGGGGTGAGCCGAACTCGATGGTCACGTTGCACCGCTCACCGATGACTAACGTGTTGTCACAGGCCTCTGGTAGGTCACGGAAGAGCTCTCGCATCTCGGCGGCGGTCTTGACGTAGTGCTCTGAGCCATCGAACTTGAAGCGATTCTCGTCGTTTAAGGTGGCCCCGGTCTGGATGCACAAGAGTGCATCATGGGCCATGTGGTCTTCGCGGTTCACGTAGTGCGAGTCGTTGGTGGCCACCAGTGGCGCCCCAATCCGACGCGCGAGGTCGATCAACAAGGGATTGGTACGACGCTGCTCGGCGAGCCCATGGTCTTGGAGCTCGACAAAGAGGCTGTCCTTGCCGAAGATGTCCTGCAGGCGGCCTGCGATGGCCGTAGCCTCGTCGGTATCACCCCTAAGGAGCTGCTGGAGCACGAGCCCACCCAGGCACCCGGTAGTGGCGATCAGACCCTCGTGATGCTCTTGGAGCAACTCCCAATCCATGCGTGGTTTGTAGTAGTAGCCCTCAAGAAAGGCTCGCGAGGAGAGCTGGATCAGGTTGTTGTAGCCGACATTATTTTCGGCCAACAGGACGAGGTGATAGTAGAGCTTCTCTCCGCTGTCACCGTCGCCACCGGTGTCATCGATACGGCCACGACGTGTGGGTCGATCGCGTCGGGATTGGGCGGCCATGTAGGCCTCGATCCCGATGATCGGGTTGATGCCACGGGCTCGGGCTCCCTTATAGAAGTCGAGCACGCCGTACATGTTGCCATGGTCAGTGATCGCGATCGCTGGTTGTTGATCTTGACTGACCTTATCGAGCAGGTCGTTGATTCTGGCGGCGCCATCGAGCATCGAGTACTCGGTGTGGGTGTGGAGGTGGACGAATGATTGCATGTGCACTCCAGATTAGTGAGGGATGTCCGACCGATTCGTCGAGGCGCGAGAATCTTTTGGTGACCACACAAGTGATGGAATTTTTGCTAGGCTTGGGTCGGTACGAGACGCTTGGGAACAGTTCCAAACGGTTACACCGTTCTAAACGGTTACATACAAGGGGGAATCGTCAATGAAGATGCCGGCTGCAGTGTTGTGGGAGCCAAAGTCACCGTGGAGCGTGGAGGAGGTGGAGCTGGCGGATCCATTGGCCAACGAGGTTCGGGTCAAGTTGGTGGCATCGGGCCTTTGCCACTCCGATGAGCACCTCATCACAGGGGATCTCCCCGCGCCACTGCCGATCGTCGGTGGTCACGAAGGTTCCGGAATTGTCGAGGCGGTTGGTCCCGGGGTGACCTCGGTTACAGAGGGCGATCACGTGGTCCTCTCCTTCATTCCAGCCTGTGGTGTCTGTGATATGTGCTCCACCGGGCATCAGAACCTGTGTGTGCTGGGTGCACACCTCGTGTCGGGAGTTGAGTTGGCCGGTGGCCAGCGGATCACGGCACGAGGGCAAGGGGTGGGGACCTTTTGCTTGTTGGGCACCTTCGCACCCTATGTGGTCGCCCACGAGTCCTCGGTCGTCAAGATCAACGACTCGATCCCGTTGCAGTCGGCGGCGCTCGTTGGTTGTGGCGTCACCACCGGTGTCGGCTCAGCCATCAACACGGCAAAGATCCAACCAGGCGATACCGTCGCGGTCGTTGGGGTTGGCGGTATCGGTATGAACGCGGTGCAAGGAGCACGACTTGCGGGTGCTGGGATGATCATCGCGATCGACCCCAACGCCTGGAAGCGCAACCGAGCCTATGAGTTCGGCGCGACCCATGACGCACCTTCGATGGCCGAAGCCAAGGAGATGATCAACGACCTCTCGTGGGGGACGATGGCGAATGCAGCGATCATGACTCCCGGGGTGGTTGAAGGTTCGATGATGGCCGATGCGCTGGCCCTGGTGGGCAAGAACGGTCGGGTTGTCGTCACCGGGTTGGCAAGTGCGTACGAGACCGAGGTCGCCATGTCACTGCTCGACCTGACGTTGTACCAAAAGAGCGTGTATGGATCACTCTTCGGTTCGGCGAACCCACGGGCTGATATTCCTCGCCTCCTCTCCTGGTTCGAGCGGGGTGACCTCAAACTCGACGAGCTGGTTACCAAGACCTACTCCTTGGAGGAGATCAACCAGGGGTACGCCGACATGCGTGATGGAGCCAACATCCGCGGGATGGTGCTCTACGACGCCTGATAGGCACGGACACTGGGGTAGCAGAGTTGGCTGAGACCACACCTCATTAGCTCTGTCGGCCCGGTCACCCGTTTTGGATCCGGGATGGGGGTTCTCATCGAGGTGAATCGTGGGTCGGCGTCGATGAACCGCGGTTGATTGGTACGCAGCGGTTCTCGCGCGCCTGTCATCTTTCAGTTCTGGTATCGTATCTACCGGTTCTGGTGTCCCGATAGGGACATCTCAATTCGATAGAGCGCACGAGGCAGAACTCTTGGATGGTAAGGGAGTGCCGAGGGTTCCGGGGTCGATGTGGGCAACATGTGGGTCGCGAGGTGGGGTTCTCTGATTGTATGAGAGGTGCGTTTTGATCGCCACGGGAGACGATTGAGCTCACGATCGTGTACTCGGGTGATTGGGACATCTCCTTTTACAAGTCGGAGTGGGCCGTCCCTCTGTGGTCGCGCCATGTGCAGTCCGAGATCTCCCTGGCGTCGTCGAATCCCTGAGGTTGCCAACGCCGGAGCGTGTTCATACGGATCGTACCTACAGACTGCGTTCGTCGACAAGGTGGTCATCGAGCCCTGGCTCACCGGCAGATGGCCTTTGGTGATCGTGACTAGAGATATGGGAGGCTGGCCCGCTAGAGCGACCATGAGCACAAAGCTAAGACAATGGCGGTGATGGTTTTGTTCGATTCCGTCGTTGTTTGCACGAGATGTACTAGAGTTGGACTATGGCAATCGATCCAATGCACATTCGGAACTCCGCGAGTGATCGAGAGCGCGTGGAGGCACTTCTTCGACGAGGGTTCGAGGACGGAAGGCTGGACCAGACTGAGTTCTCAGACCGTCTGGAGCGTGTACACACCACCGTTAACTATGCGGACTTGGTAGCGCTTGTCGAGGACCTCCCGTATGAGCATGCCTTTCTCTATCAGCATGCGTTTCCTCATCAGACGGCTGAGCCCGAACAAGCGCATCAGCCGATCCGACGTCCTCACTCGAGGTCGGTGCTGATCGCGTTCTTTGCCTTCTTCATCTTGGCCAGCGCTGCGCCGGCCATTGGCCCGTTCTTCATCTTTGCTGGCTTGATCTTCTTGCTGGTAGCGCTGCCACGGCGTCGTCGGCGGATGATGGCGCGCTATCAGGACCGCGAGCGATACCGCATCGGTTGGTAAACACCCTTGGCTGCCACTTCCCGTAGAGGCTTCGTGGCGTATGTCTTCACACAACCTTTTGCCTGGGTGCATCGGCGCTGTTGCTGGCGCAATTCCATGGTGTGAGCTGGTGGCGGTCGCGAGATCAAGAGCTGTCGGTTCTCTTTGATCGAAGTCTGTGATTTGGACGAGGGCTTCTGCGTCTGAGGTGGTGCCGTTGAATGCTTCCCGGTTTATTGCGGTAACGGGCGGTCTCGTCCCATCGTGTAGAACTCGGGGTTGGGCATGATCTTGGCAAAGCCAGCCAGCCGGTTGGAGAGGGCGAAGAACGATGCAATAGACCCGATGTGCCAGATATCCTCATCGGTGAGATCAAGGGCATAAAGCGGCGTGAAGTCTGACGGCTTCACCGTCTGTGGGTGGAGTGATACCTGATGGGCGAACCGCAGGATCGCCTTCTCCCGATCTGAGAGTTCTGCGCGTTCGAAGTCGATTGCGATCTGGTCGGAGCGATAGGGGTGCTTGGACCGGATGCGATAGATTGCACCGTGGGCGATGACGCAGTATGTGCAGCCATTGGCCGCCGACGTGGCAACGACGATCATCTCGCGCTCTGCCTTCGAGAGACCGCTATCGCCCTCCATGAGGGCATCGTGATAGGCAAAGAAGGCGCGAAACTCATCCGGAAAGTACGAGAGCGTAGCGAAAACGTTGGGTAAGAACCCAGATTTCTCACGAACAGTGTCGATGCGCTCAGCGATATCGGGATCGAGGTCGGTGGCTGGCTCGGTGATGTCGAACCAAAACGGGACTTGGGTCATGGCTTATTCCTCCTATTAAGTAGCCTATCGAGGTCTTGGGTCTGGTGCCAAGCGTGCCGGCGCCAGCGACGTTCTCATCAGATGGTAATGAGCGCCGTCTCAGGGTGAATCACTGTGCAGGCCCTTTGGATGTTGGGTGAAAACCATACGAGGATCTTGTCATCTGCACGCTTGCGGTGTGTTGCGGTAGGTAGTGACGGTAGTAGAGCGGCAGAGCCAGAGGATCGGCAATGCGGCGTGTGATTGTCGCTTTGCATGCAGTTCTGTGGGTGTCTTGGCATGATGTTGGTCAGGTGACACCTGTTCAGGTTGGATGATAGAGATACATAGGTCGTGTGGTTTTGATCCGAAACCGCGCACTGCACCGGTCGAAAAGGGGAACGCAGTTGCCGCAAGGTGTACAAGGAGCGGGGAGATTAAATGTGCTCGACTCGCAAGACGGTCATGTCGGTCGGTTGCGAGTCAACGAGATGCTGATCAAAGGCTGTCCTCTACACGTCGTTCCTCGGTCATGATCGCTGACATTGCGTCGGCGGCACCACAGTGGAGCGTGTTGGAGACATCACCTTGATCGGTGCTCCGGTCGGCAACTTGTGCCGTGTACTTCTCGTGCCATGGTGAGGGCGAAATGACCGGAGGGTGGACTTGGTGGTGGCACCCGATCTGGTTCGGCAACGAATGATCGGCTCGGCTCTCGGCCCGGGCATCGATCGCGTGTGGTCGCGACGGATTTGTGAGACTGGGATCCATGCTCTGAAGGTTACGGCGATGTGACATTGGGGAGTGTCTGATGTTACAACTCGGATGCTTGAACGGTGGGCCAAAATTAGGTTGCTGGAACCAGCGACGCGTGGTGTTAACGACCGCTCAGCAGATATTCTTTAGAAATTTCGCGGAAAATCTTTAAAAATCGATGAAACTCGTGTGGTCGTTGATCGATGCTGGGTTCAGCATCACCCTGGGGTTCCATCGAACAGAGGAGTTCAGACCGGGTGGGCACTGGAGGGTTGGATGATGGCAGGATCGCATCGGCGCAAGCGGACGACTTGGCGCACACTTGTTGTGACCTCTTCGATTGCGGCGCTCACCACTGGTGGCATGATAGCGGGTTACGGTCTTGTGACCACCCAGGTAGCTTTAGCAGCTTCAACGACGGGTGCCACCTCCAATGCAGGCAGTACCAGCACTCCCACGTCCGTTAGCGAGAAGATCGTTAGTTGCATACCGGCTAACGGAACGAGCTCAAACTCAACCGACCCATCGATATGCTGGTTCAACTTCGGCTCGTACATAAGTCCGCCGGTACCTCCCCCAGTCGAGTTTGCGGCTTCGCTTGGGTCTCTCTCCAGTACTCAGGATACTAGAGCCCAGGATTTCGACTCCACACCGGACGGCACTACGTCGTACCGCGAGACCCTGCCCGATCGAGATATAGTCACGTTTACGTTGCAATACGTTCCGACTGTTTCAAAGCAAGGCATTAATAATGTGACTTTTTACACTGACCCGGAGGTGAAGGCGGTTGCCTCCCCTGTGCCCTACTCCAAGGCTGCCTTCGGGCGCTATGCTTACGAGGGCATCCCAGGTGACCCGATCCTCTATTCCCAGCAATGTACTTTTTTACCGGAGTCCCCTAGTTCTGCGGGATGCTCGTCCTCCGCCAGTTATGGACCCGCAAGATGGAAGTTCGTGTTGTCCAACATCCAAGTATTCAGTGCTGACGACCGCCCGATCACCAACTTCACCATGGTGGCTGCCGATGGTGAGAGCACGAATGCGGGAGAGTCAGTGGAGTTTACGACTAATGGAGGATCCTGGAGCCCGGTAGGCAACATGGTTCCGGCGAGGGGGCGCTCGACTTTAAGACTTGATCACACCTGTAGTGGCAACAGTGACTACGTGTCAGGAAATTCTTTCACACAAACTTCTTTCAATAATCTTCTCAGTTCCGGGGATCAAGTTGTGAGCTGCCTTGGCAAATCGTCGAAAAAAGTTGGTGACCTCGTGGTTTCGTCGACTTTTCCGTCTGTTACTCCGTCTGTTACGTCGCCCTCGGATGCGACGATTACTGGCATTGATTCCCTGCAGGCTTACCCCGATGAACAAGGCATGGCGTTTGGGATCGAGTCGCCCACGACAACGCCGACTCCAACTCCAACTCCAACTCCAACTCCAACTCCAACTCCAACTCCAACTCCTATCACCACCCCCGCCACGGTCGTCACCCCCGGCCTCTCCCTCACCAAGGTCGAAGCCCCAGGCTCTCCCAACCCAATCACCAAGGCAGGCCAGATTATCACCTATGACTTTGATGCAACTAACACCGGTAACACGACCCTAGACAACTTGGCCATCACCGATACCCAATCGGTCCCAGGTGAAGCACTCTCAGGTCCAATCTCGTGCCCGGTGACATCCCTTGCCCCTGGTGCCTCGGTAACCTGTACCGGAACCTACGTGGTCACCAGTGCTGATATCGCCAACGGTGAGGTCAACGATACGGCAACAGCGACAGCGACGACAACAACGGGAGCCAGTGTCAAGAGCAACACCGCCACCCTCACGATCCTGGTCTCCGCGCCTACCACCGCACCATCGAGTGTCACCCCAACGACCAAGACCGCGACCGTGACGCCCTCGACTAAGACCGTGACGCCCTCGACCAAGACCGTCACCCCAACGACCAAGTCGACGTCAACACCGGCCCCGGTCAAGCTCATCACCGGCCCCCCAGCACCCCCATCCACCACCACGAGTGACCTCCCACTTGGTCTGGCCATCGTAGGAATCGGACTCGGTGGCCTTGGCTATGTGGTCATCGAACGCAAGCGACACAACGGACACAACAATGAGGCTGCATAAGAGCTCACGCTCCAAGCACTCAAGACAAAGGAACCCCAAAGGGCGAGGAATGAAGCTCCTCGCCCTTGGGGCAACGTTAGCCATCATCACCGGAGGCATCCTCACCTATGAGGGTATCCACAACTCAGAGGCCGCCAAGATCAACCGCCTCACCACCAAAGATCACCAACGTGCAAGACGCCTCGCAGTCCAGACAACCAACACCCCTAAACCCTCCACCAACCCCATAACCCTTGTCCCCTTCACCCCAACCGTGCAAGGACAGGTCGCTACCATCTCTATCCCAGCCCTTGACATCTCGGCCCCCGTCCTCTCAGAGAGCCCCGTCAACGGAGCCCTCACCATCCCCCCAGATGTCCACAACGTCGGCTGGGATTCCCAAACCCCAACCCCAGGCAACCCTGGTGTCACCCTTTTGGCCGGACACGTCAACTGGGTAGGCCAAGGAGAGGGAGCCCTTGGCGAGATCGGCCAACTGGTCCCCGGTGACCAAGTGATCCTCAACTGGGGTGGACACCAGAGCACCTGGCAAATCACCACCAAGCCAACGCTCTCACCCAACACCGTTGCTCACCCTGAGCTCTTTACCAACCAAGGCACACCAACCCTGGCCCTTGTCACCTGCGGTGGCCCCTTCACCGAGATCCCTGGTGTGGGTGGCTCCTATGCCGACAACGTCATCGTGGAGGCGAG
>JALCZJ010000050.1 GCA_022690815.1 Ferrimicrobium sp. | reverse complement strand
ATGACAACCCTTACTCCGAAGCCCAGTTCAAGACCTTGAAGTACCGAGGAGACTTCCCCGAGAGATTTGAAACCATCGAAGAGGCGAGGACCTTCTTTGGAAAGTTCTTCACCTGGTACCAGTACGAGCATCACCACTCAGGTATTGCACTCATGACCCCAGCCGATGTCCATGAGGGATACGCCGAAGCCATCACCGAACGAAGAGCCGAGGTATTGCGCAACGCCTACGAGAACCACCCCGAGCGCTTTGTCAACAAGGTTCCGACCCCACCCACCCTCAACACCCAGGTCTGGATCAACCGACCGAGTGAAGAGGAGATGAAAGAGAGTCCTTAGCCGGCCGGAAGTTAGCGTTTTGGGTATTGAACTCGTAGCTACTTCGTACATTTTCTGTAGAGACCTTCCGTGCTTGGACCGTGAGCTCATGGGCCGAGACCCCTGCACTCTCCAGAGCGCGCCGGACGGCAATCTCAGTATCCTCATCGGTTGCGTACTCGACTACTACAGCTGCTTGGTCTGGTGTCATTGACCTGTGCCCCCACTCCGCGCCTACGTCGGGATAATCCCCACTGACAAATTGAACATCTACCTTGGGTGTGACACTATTGTCAGTGTGCCCATTGGTCTGCAACTGGTTGAGAGGCGCGAACGCGGACTGGTCTCGCGGGTTGAAGCGAACGCTGAGGATCGGTTCTGAGGGCATCAGGAGCGCGTTCGTGGTGACCACACCGAGAGTAGTTTGTAACAATGCTGGTCGCAGCGGCTATCTTGGCTCTTACTGCTGCGAGCGACGCGCCGTCATCTGCAGCGCTCACACGCCCCTGCGATAGCAAAAGGGGTCAGTTGTTGACGAGCCTGTCGCCAATCCTCAGGACGGCTGACTCGATCTTCGATGGCGTCGGCGGATAGCTTGGGCAGCGAACGCCCCAGCTCCGAGACCGATCAGCGCGAGACCATCCTCGAAGGCCCCGGTGCTTGTCGTCGGTGCGGCCGGCGGACCGGTCACGAGCTTGACGGGTTGGGGCGTCGTTTGGGCAATACTTTTTGCTTCGGTAACCGGCTTCGAGGTCGATGTCACCTTCTGGGTTGCGGCCGACGGCGGAGTCGCTTGGTGATTGCGCGAGATCGGGTGTGATGGTGGTGTGGAGGTCGCGACCAGATTGGTGGTGACGGTATTGGAGGTAGCAACCTCCGTGCCGTCATAGGCAAGCGTCGCAGTATTGGAAAACGTTCCCGGTCGGATTGATGAGGCCAGGGAGAGGGGGATCGTGATCGTACCAATAGGTGACTGATTGGCCAAGTCGATGGGTGTGGTCGATGACGGAGCGATGGTACATGTGAGGACGCCAAGGGTGGTGGTACACGATCCGTGCAGGCCGTTGATCGTGGTGATCGTCGCCGACTGATAGGTCAGGCCGGTATAGGGGGGTAGGGAATCGGAGAGGACAAGCGGATCAGCGATGGTGCCAGTCCCGTCCACCGCGATCGTATAGGAGTAACCTCCAAACGGCGCGATTGGGGGAAGGGTTACCGACACGGGCCCCGTCGATCCGTCAAACGTCTTGGTGAGGCCAAAGGTCGGTGTGGTCGGTGTGGTCGGTGTGGTCGGTGTGGTCGGTGTGGGTGCATTCGGCTGTTGCAGCACTCCGGTGAAGAGGGAACTGCTGGCGTGAACCTCTGGGATCGCGTCAGCACCATTAGGTGAGATAGATCCAACGATGAGGTCTCCATCGATCTGAGCACCTCCCGTGAATGCGGCCGACGGGGCAAAGACGGTGCCTAACCACTCTGCGGTGCCAAAGTTTAGCTGCGAGGCTGACGCAAAGTTCCAAATGATGTGCGATGCACTCACTGTGGAGCTCGACAACGAGGTAATCTGGGCGATATGGCTCGTCCAGCGGGAGCCGACGTTGATCAGCACCGTGCTGTTGGCAGGGGCGTCGATCTTCACGGTCGTGTGGGTGGTGGGTAAGGCGACGAGCGATGTTTTCAGATCAAAGACATTGAGACGAGGGTTCGAGCCGGTAAAGGTGAGGACGGACCCGCCGTTGGAGTAGAGAGCCTGACCGGTCTGGCTCAGTGTTGACCATGAGGCGGCGTCGGCTTGGAGTGCGTTGGTTACCGTGGAGAATGGGAGCGGTGTGGCCGTGGTCGCAGAATATACCTTGCCTGATCCGTTGTTGTGGAGGGTGTAGGAACTCGATGACGGAGCTGGGTTCACGTAGATCGTGCCCGCCTCGACATTCAGGTCAGAGCCGTTCGCTATCTCGGGCGCCACGAGCGAGACTGGGCAGACAGCCCCACAGGCGCCGTCAATAGTAAAATTAGGTGCGGTCAACGTACCACCGATGGCCACCGCTCCGGTGGTATCGTTGCCCCGGGTGCCGGTTAGGGTTGCGTTCCCAGCGACATAGAGGCCAAAGGGGAACGGGTTCGAGGCTCCGAAACTCGGCAAACCAAGCGACGTCGGATTCTCCACGTTGGTCTGATTGGAGGCAAGGCGCGTCATTGGGGTTGTCGCTGCCGTCAGCACGAGGGCTCCAAGCAGGGCCCAAGCGGCCATAGTAACTGATCGCTGCATTCGATGTAACATCCTGGGTACTCCGGTTCGGTCAGAGCGAGGCAACAAGAGGGAGAG
Organism: Ferrimicrobium sp.; assembly: GCA_022690815.1. Taxonomy (NCBI): domain Bacteria; kingdom Bacillati; phylum Actinomycetota; class Acidimicrobiia; order Acidimicrobiales; family Acidimicrobiaceae; genus Ferrimicrobium; species Ferrimicrobium sp. The sequence goes on along the minus strand of JALCZJ010000050.1, from coordinate 8,569 downwards.
CCTGAAAGAGCTCGCCGACCTGAAGATGCCGCTAATTCTCACACAACGTACTTATAATACAAGTAGTTTAAGAAAAAAGTAAAATTTGGCTAAAGAAATCAGCACGAGAAACCGATAACTCAGTGTTATGGCTGAATAAGCGCATCGATTACGTCGCGGAACACTGGTTAAAGCAAATACACACCGCAGTGTCACCTCTGTCCATCACTGGCAACCACCAGTGGTGAGTTTGGAGGATCAAAGAAGCCAAATGCACCACCAATTCTCGCGGTCGCCGCTCGCTCGCTCCTCGCCCGTCGGTCCTGGCGACGCCAAGAGTTACAAACTCAACCAGGTGCAACGGTCAGCCTTGGCACGGCCCTGCAAGGCTCACAGCGAAGTCCATGGATCGCTCTGTTGTCCATGGAACTTGTCAGTGCACTTCAAGAGAGGAACCGCCGGTCGAGCGATTGATCCACGGCGGAGTCCATGGGCTACATGGCGGCCGTGATGCAATCTGGTCAATGGTGATCCCCTGGACGATAACAACGTGGAGTTACGTCAGGACGTGGACTCAGCTGAGCTGGTAGAGGTCCTTGGCTGTCTCGTGGCTCATCAGGGCAGCCATTCGAAACGCTGCGCTCGTCGACAGATAGCGTTGGTCCACGAGTTGGGTGAGGTGTTGGGTGAGGGCGGTTCGAAATTGTATAGCCCCGAGGTAGTTGAGCTCGGGCAACCCATAGGCATCTGAGGAGTAGAGCACCTTGGCATAGGGGGCAAGTTCGAGTGTCTCGGTGAGAACTTCGGTGGCGCGAGGGCCGACGAAGTTGAGCGCAAGGCCGAGGTCGAGGTAGACGTTGGGATAATCGTGGGCTAGCAGGGCGGCCTCGCGATGGTATGGGTAGCAGTGCAAAAGGGTGATCGCCGTGTTGTGCTGGTTGGCAAACTCGATGAGCGATTGCAAGTGACCCGGTCGGCCGGTGGCGAGTCGTACGTCGGGGTCGCCGAGGCCGATATGAAACTGCACCGGAAGATGGGTGATGTCGATGGCGCTGCGTACGAGATAGCCGATGACCATCGGATCGCTGATTCTCGTGGGATGATGGCGAAGCTCGTGCCCGAGTGCAAAAGCGACCTCAGAGCGCGATGCGCTCTCGCCCGAAAGTGCCAACCCACTCCGATAGGCGGCGATTGACTTGAGTCCCACCACCCGTGGATCGAGCCGTGCGAGCAAGTTGGGCCAGGCGTTGAGGAACTCCTCAGGTGATTGCAGCTCGTTGATCAGCGCTTCAGCGGTTGTTTCGATTCGTAGGATCTCGTGCACCCGAGCCTCGGTGAGCGATGCGAGCTGCGCCATCGAGAGCAGATCATCGGCGTGATAGCCGGTGTCTACGAGCAGATCACTGACTCCTGCGGTCATGAGTGAGCGTGTCACGAGTTCGCTGGGCGTAAAGGATCGTCTGGCCTCGAGGTAGGCCTCGCGGGTGACGGGGGCTTCGAGGCCAAAGAGGGCGGTGCCAACGAAGCGTAGGGTCCCAAGGCCGAGGTTTGAGTCAAAGGTAGAGGTTCTCGCTGCTCGAGCGTCGGGGGATTCGGTGAGGTTGTCCTCGACCTGTTGATCGGTCAGCGGTTCTGCAAAGAAGCTATGACAGTGATGATCGACGAGAGGTAGTTCGGCGATCGCAGCGGCCAGGTCATCGTTGCTGATGTGGGTCGTGGTCATGGTCACCCATGTCCTCGGTAGGAGCCAATGATTCGCTGGTCATCTTCGAGGATCTTGGCGGTGAGCTTTTCGTACTTGGCGAGTCGATCGGTGGCGGGTCCTCCGAGGCGTTTGGCTACGAGCGTCAACAAGGCCTCGATCAATGCGAAGGACGGCGTCAGAGCGTCAAAGACCCCCGATGATCCAATTGCTGAGGTCAACACGACGTCGGCATTTTTGGCAGCGGGCGAGAGGTAGGGGTCGGTGACGAGCAGCACGATAGCACCCTCGGCCTTGGCGACCTCGACGAAGCGGATGGTGTCGGGCTGATAGCGTCGATAATCGAAGGCAACCACGACCGAATGATCATCGACGTCGAGGAGCAGGTTGATGCGCTCGCCGGCTGATTGTCGTGCGACGCGCACGTTGGGCCGCAGCACCTGAAGCGACCACGAGAGGTGCTGGGCCAGCACATGGGATATCCTGCCACCGATCGGGATGATCTCACGATCGAGGTCACAGAGAAGCTTGATGAACTGTTCGAGTTCGTTTGGGTTGACGGAGACAAAGCTGCGAGTGACGGCGTCGAGCAGCTCCGCCTCCGAGCTTCCCAGGAGGGTGATCGGGGCGTGGCTATCGGTCGGCCCAAGCCGCTCGAGTGGCGATGCCAAGCGCGTGCTGATCTCACTTTGGAGGCGCTCTCGCATCTCTGCGATGTTCTTGAATCCCAATTTGGTGACGAAGCGTACAATGGTCGGCGCGCTGACGCCGGCGGCCTCGGCGATCGATGGGATGCCGGCGAGGCCTGAAACCGGATAGTCCTCAAGCAGAAGCCTTGCGATCTTGCGTTCTGATTTGGTGAGTGAGTCGAGCTGAGCCCGGATTACCTCGGCAACGGTGGTTTCCATGATCAATACACCCACCGGGTTTCGGCGACGATCTCCTCAGGGGTGAGCGACGCGAAATGTGCGAGTTCAGCCTTGCGGACGGCGATGAACGCCTCGGCGAGCTCGGGACCCATGGCATCGAGCAGGGGCTTGAGTGTCCAGAGCTTGGCCAGTGCCTCATCGAGGGACTGAGGGAGCCGAATCGCTCCCGGCATCCGAGCTGGATCAGTACCGACGGGGTCAGGTAAGGGCGGCCCATCGTCGAGGGCAGCGTGCACCCCAGCTAGCAGTGCGCCAGCGACAAGGTACGGGTTGGCGCTCAGGTCGAAGCACTTGATCTCTAGGTTGGCATTCGCCCGGGTGACCAACGCTGATTCGGCCACCAAACGCAGTGCCGCCTCGCGATTCTCGATCCCCCAGCACTGAAACGCACCGGCCCAGTGACTCGGTACGAGGCGTAGGTAGCTTACCGGGGAAGGGGCGCCAATGGCTAGGAGCCCCGGTAGCCAATCGAGCAACGTGGCGACGATATCCGCTCCCGGACGGGTCAGACCTCCGGGCCCATCGCCGCCGCCAAAGAGGGGCGTTGTGTCGCGAGTCACGCTCATGTGCACATGGCCACCATTGCCAACGCCGTTGACCTCGACGACGGGAGCAAAGGAGGTCATGAGACCAAAGGCGCGGCCAGTAGCGCGAATAATGGTCTTGGCGAGCACCACCTTGTCGACGCTCATCAGCGGCGCCATCGCTGGCAGTGAGATCTCGAACTGGCCAGGAGCGTATTCGGGGTGGAACTGTTCGATCATGATATCGGCGTTGCGGAGGTTGATCAGAAGGGTGCGAGCGTAGTCCGCAAGATCCACGATACGGGTGAGGCCATAGGCGGACCCATCGGTCGCTGCGATAAAGCTCGTGTCGGTTGCCCGTGAGAGGACCCATTCGATCTCAAAGCCCATCTTTGTTAGGACGCCGCGGTCTTCAAGGCGTGCGAGTTGGCGGCGGAGGAAGCCCCGAGAGCAGTTGGGATGTGGCTGGAGGAGTTGGTTGAATCTATCGACGGCTGCGAACGCCCAACCGGGCATCGCCGGGATTGGGGTGAGTGAGTCAAGATCGAGAAAGAGACGCAGATCGCCCATTGGACCTCCCGAGTAACGGGACTCGGTGATCTCGTCGTTGAACAGGAAGGCGTCAAAGACCGGTGACATGCCGATGCCTGAGCGCAGCGCAGCGTCGAGACGCTCGACCGGAATTGCCTTGACACGAGCGATACCTGCGTTGTCGATGTAGGTCGCGGCAATCGCGTCGATCTGGTGCTTGCCGAGGTGGGTCTCGGCGGCGTGTAGCTTGCCTTCATCGATCGCTGGTATCTGTCCCTCGGTCATGATGGTCTGCCCTTTCTGCCATCTGTGATGAGCTACTCGCAATTAAATGTTAACAAAAATACGGCATGCAAGGCAACTGAATCTGCTAAAACATATTCAGTGACCCCAACGACGCGCTCCTTGGTATCCTATCCACTGGTGGGCTCCCAAGTGGGTCGGTTGGTGTTCTAAAGGAGGGGGAGATGGCCAACCAAGCAGGTCCAAAGCTCGCAAAGAGCCTGTCGCTGTGGCAGGTTGTCGGTGTATCGGTCGCATTGATGGCGCCCTCGATGGCGGCCAATATCAATCCGCAGGGTTCGGTGGGGACGGTCGGGCGTGCGGTGCCCTTGACGTTCGTCATCGCATTGGTGGGGGTGCTCTTCATCGCCTATGTCTTTGCACGTCTCACCCAACGCTTTCATCACTCCGGTTCGGTCTATGGCTTCGTCGGTGCCACCCTTGGTCCCCGAGCTGGCGTGATCGCGGGTTGGTCGCTGATGGGTACCTATATCTTCTACGGTCTTTTGACTGCGATGGCGTCGGCGATCTTTTTGACGGCGCTCCTCCAGAGCCTTGCGATCTGGTCGTCGCCACCGACATGGGCACCGTTTCTGATTGCGGCCATTGAACTGGTAGGCGTCTGGTACTTAGCGATTCGACCAGCCAAGAACGGCACGCGAGTCCTGTTGGGCACCGAACTCACCACCGTGGCTCTGATCGTCATTCTGTCGACGATTGTGTTGATCAAGCTCATTGTTGGTCACGGACCACAAGGACAACACTTCACACTCAGTGTCTTTGAACCCGCCAAGACCATCGGGTTCTCCGCCCTCTTCTTAGGGGTGGTCTTTGGTTTTCTCTCCTTTGCTGGATTCGAGGCATCAGCGACGCTCGGTGAAGAGTCGAAGCGGCCGCGCCGGGATATTCCTCGTGCTATCGTTGGAACCGCCATTTTTGGGGGTGTTTACTTTGTCTTTGTAACGGCTGTTGAGGTAATGGGATTTGGAACCAGCGCCCACCAACTTTCCAGCTTTGCCAACACCGGATCCTTGCTCGGGACGCTTGGGTCAACCTATATCGCCTCGTGGCTCGGCAATATCGTGACACTCGGGACGGTGGTCTCGGCCTTTGGCTGCTCGCTAGCCTCGACCGTCGGCGCCTCCCGTCTCGCCTACTCGCTATCGCGAGATGCCTTTGGCGAGAAGGGAATCGGGGTTGTGAACGCGAAAACCGAGACCCCACTGCGAGCCGCCACGCTCATCGTTGGCGTGATCTTGGTAATCAGCTGGATCTCGGCGCTCGCCTTTGGCGCGACCGCATTCGATGAGTTCCTCTGGTTTGGGACCATTGGTACCCTCATCATCCTCTTTGTCTATCTGCTAGCGACGATCGGAGCTATGGCACTCCTCTTCTTCAGGGAGCGTGGATCGGTACCAACCTGGGAGATCGTCTTGCCGATCCTGGCTGGGGTTCTGCTCGTCTACACCCTGTATCGCAACGTGATTCCCTATCCCACCGGTGCCTCTGCTTGGTTCCCGGTGGTCTCCGGTGGATGGATCATCGTCGGTGTCGCCATCATCCTCGGAGCACCCAAACTGGCCGCGAAGGTGGGTAGTCGACTGACCCAGGCCGAGGGCTTGAGCTTGGAGGCAACGCCCAAAGTGGCTGCTGCCGAGCCCGAGCCACGACCGGTGGCAAGTGACTGATACGAGCAACTAAAGAGCGGTGCCGCTCGTTCGCGCGCTGTGATGGTACATCTCCGCCGTGAATGGGCGTCACATATCGGTGAGTCCTTGACACCGTTGCGCAACACCATAGGCGGCCTAGGACACTATGGATGTCCGACAGCCTCGCCTGTAACTCCAGGCGATTTGACCAGTAGGTCGTTGGGTTGAGCTGTCGGTAGACCTAGTGCTGGTGCATTCGCCGTGAACACCTCGCAGAGCTTTGATCAGCCGATGAAACAGACCGGCCCACGAAACGGAGGTGCCACTTCTCGCATGGGCCCGCATGATGGTGGCCAACGATCACCTCACAGCGGAGCTCCTCACGATCCTGGCCAAGGTTATCAGCGATGCCAAAATGGGTCGTTGAACGCCCTGGCCAGCGGGTGACCTCGTGTGATCACAGCGATGATCCGGCGCCCTTCGCTCACGGTTGTGCGATGGAGTCGATGAGTTATAGTCTGCAGGTGTCGAGCCGGGCACGGTTTGTCGGATAGGCCTTCGAAGCCACCGGCTTTCGGCCCGCTATGTGGTGGAGCGAGCGAACGCACGCAACCGCTTTGGCTTGGTCGACTTTGGCTTGCTCGACCCTTGGTTGCATGGGCCAGCATTTTGGCTGAAGTCATTAGAACACAGGCGTGCTGGTTCTCTTTGGTGAATCATCGGATGCCCCTCACAATGGGCGCGTCTTGAGCATATCGCCAGCACACACCAAGGGTGCGTGTTGTGACACCCTTGGTGGTTTGGACTCATCCGGGTCGGCGAGATTGCTACTTCGTGAAGTACCAGGTCTCGGGTGCGAGGTTGAGATAGGGGTTTTGGGTGACCCCACCGAGCTTCTTGGAGATTGCCGAGATCGAGTAGTCAGGATACGGCTGGTAGATCACTGGCAGCGTCTTGTCCATGAAGTTCTGGTACGCATCGAGGGCCCCCTGGGCGTTGGTAGCCGTGTGGGTTGCGTCGATCAACTGATTTGCCTGAGTGTTGGCGTAGTTGCTAAAACCGGTATGCCCTGGACCCGAACCGAAGAGTTCACCACCGGTTGGGTAGTTGTCTGGACTGTACTCCCAGCCACCGCCCCAGTTGACCATCTCCCACGTGCAGTCCGCCTGGGTGGCGGTGCAGTGAGGCTGATCGGAGATGACGCTGTTGAAGGGTTGAGCCGAGATACTCAGGTCGATCCCAACCTGCTTGGCCGCCGACGAAAGGGCCGTCATCTCCTGCGCAAGCGAGGTCACTCCTGAGGCGTAGATCAGGTTGAAGGTCATCTTACGACCCTTGGGGATATTGACCCCACACTCGGTCGCTGATGTCCCAGGACTCTCGCAGGTCATCACGCCATTGACGACCTTCCAACCATGAGAGGTCAAAAGGTTCTTCGCCGCCGAGATCGAATACGGATACTGGATCGTCTTCGAGGTGGCATCCGCAAAAGTGTTGCTTGGCTGAGTTGGCACTGGCGAGGCACTCGTTACTCCATAACCATCGAGGAAGTGGGTGATCCAGGCGGGCTGGTCGACGAGATGCTCGAGGGCTTGGCGGAAGTAAAGCTGTCGAAACACCGGCCCGTACGTCGGGTTGTTGAGATTAATCGGGAAGAAGTTGAAACCGAGGTCGACCCAGGGCTCGACGTTGTAGCCGAGTGATTCGACCGCTGCCTTCTGGGTAAGGTCTTCGGTCGGGATGTAACCATAGGTGATGGCGTTGTTGCCAGCACGTAGCACATTGAACTCAGCCGAGGCGCTGGTGAAGGGCAACTCAACAAACTCAGAGAGCGTTGGCTTGTCAGGGCCGGAGTACTTGGTGTTCGGTACGAAGACCGCTCGACCCTCAGTGGTGAAGCTGGAGAGCTTCCACGGGCCGTCGACGATTGACCAGATGGGGCTGGTGGCGTAGGTGGAGAGATCGGTTGCCTGCGAGTTCAACATCGTATACACAGCCTTTGCGCCCGCGGTCGTAGTGTCCGGGAGGTTTGCGGCATTCGGATTCGGTGCCGGTTGTGACAACGACGTGCGATCCCAGGCCATCGGCAGCGGTGTGATCTGGGAGAGCTCGTTATAGGTGAACCAGGTTGGATTGTAGGCCTTATTGAGGGTTAAGACAACGGTTGAGGCGTTTGGTGCCGTTGCCGAGACCACGTTGTCCGGGAACGCGCCTGGGACATAAGCTCCCCAGTTGGCCTTCTCAGCCTTGAGCAGGTTGATGAAGAAGAGGACGTCTCGGGCGTCGACCGGTGTGCCGTTGGACCACTCGTAGTGCTTCAACGTGATGGTGACGGTCTTGTCTCCGTTGGAGAAGACTGGCTGATCACCAATGGAGAGATTGTAGTTGATCGCCGCCTTGTTCCCAATACCGAAGTAATAGAGCGGGCGGTACATGAGCACCTGGAACTGAGCGAGGTTGTTGACTGAGAATTCGCCGCTCGGTGTGATCGGGAAGATGTAGTTAGGAGAAGCACCTGGCTGCTCGGCAAAGTAGGCAATACCACCCTTGATCGGCTTGGCAGCCGAGCTCGAAGATGAACTTGTTGATGAACTTGTTGAGCCACAGGCCGCTAAGAGAGCTGCCCCAGCGACGGCCACGGCGGAAAAACGAATAGAACGACGCAAGTGAGAAACCTCCAGAGCTTTTGGTTACAGCTTAGACATTTGTCACACCGCTGGGTGCCCTCTGAGTGAGGGAACCCTCACTTTTGGCGGTAATGGGCGGTGTGGCTCTGACGGCCGGTCGGTAAAAGCATGTGTCGCACTTGGTTTTGGAGATTGGTGACACTAGTGTGACGAGCGTAGGATTCATCGATGATTCGCCGAGAGAACTGGGCACGCTACTGGTACGGCCAAGTTGATCACTCTTCAGCATAGTCTACTGTAATGTCTGTATAGCAAGGTTAGTACCTATTGGGTTGCAGCACAGGAG
>JALCZJ010000049.1 GCA_022690815.1 Ferrimicrobium sp. | reverse complement strand
CGATCCAAGATGTATCGATTTGGGAAAGCCGGCGATGCTCCTCGACGATGAGGACCAGTGCCATTGGCTGCTCGTTTGGCTTTGTAAGCCTCAAACATCTAGTTGGACAGGGTGGCTTCTCAAGATGGCTAACTCCTGGGCTACCTGGGTGAGGGATCGATTCGAAAGCTCGACAAGCCTGAGGGGGTCATCTTTAACTTCGCGGTCAAACTTTCTTCGAAACGTTGTCTCTTTACCCTTGTTCTCTTCCATGTCTACCGTATCTACCAGTCTCCTTGGGGTTACGGAGTGGTGTGTCCCGGTTTGGGGGTAGTTTCAATGTGAGTGACGATAAGTGGGATCTTGGGTTGGATCATGTCCGTGGCGCGCGCGATCTCCCTCGTGCGGAACGCTTGGCCAACCTGCTATACCAACAGTGCAGAAGGGGTCCAGTCGTCAACCCCAACGCCATCGACTTTACGGACATTATCGAAGGCCGCCTCATGATCGAGCGGGTCGAACCCGGGGAATTGTACTTTGAAGGAGGCATAGGACCTCTTCTTGTCTCCGACGAGGCCCCGGCACTCGCTAAAGTAGGCCGGGAGGTCTACGTCACGCTCGTGCGCATTGCTGGAAGGTGGTGAGCGGTCGAGGTCGGCAACGTCTATACAATCTAATGATCTGCTCGCAAACACCTAAACGCACCTGGACATGGCCCTAGGTCGTGGCATCAACGATCGGGGTGCATAGGTATCGGTCGCATGTCTCGGCCAAGGGCTCATGGTATCAACCTCGACGGCTCTGTCGGCAGGTTTTAGGTCGGCAGGTTTTAGGTCGGCAGGTCCAAGGCCAGTGAGCTTGCGTCGTTAGGCTGGACCTGGTCAATCCAGGTCAATCCAGGAACCTTCGCCACTTGCGACCTGGACGGTCCCGTCGGTGTTACAATGAGATAGTTCGACCCCCTCACAGCCAAAGCTCCAGAGTACCAACTCGCAAAGCAACCTCTGGGACCTCTGCATCTGCATTGTCGACCGCTAGCAACTTAACGGCATTAAGAACGAGCTGGGTTAGATCAACGAGACCAACTTGCTACGCCAACCACCGGACCTGCGATACTCTTGCCGATGGTGAGTGCTAACGAAGCAGCAAGCGAGCCGGGCTGTGGACCAGAGTATTCGGTTAGATCATTCCAAAAGAGACCCCATGCGCTAGCAACTCGGCTTGATATACCGGCCCGTATGAGTCCCGACATCGCCAGTCGAGCCGCCAAGGGATGCGAAAGTGCGAGGTGCTGGGCGAGATAGCCGGTAGACAGAAAGGCGCTAAAGTGTGCGTCGATTTCCCCGCGGTAGATAGCAGCACCATCCGCTCCGTGGCGAATGACAACCGAGGCACAAAGAATGGCGCTTGCCAAGGCCGCAGCAATGCCCTCTCCTTGCAGTGGATTAACCAGTCCAGCCGCATCCCCAACGAGGTAGACGCCGTCGGTCGCCACCCGGCCACCCACTAGACCCATCTTCAGCCAGCCGCCCATCTCGCTCGGCTCTCCCAACACGGTGATCGCTCCCGACGATACCAGCTGATCCTGATAGTCATTGAGGCGTGATCGTACCCCTTTGGCACGCGCACGATCCGCACCGACACCAACGCCGACACCAAGATTGAGACGTCCGTCACCCTGATCGAACACCCAGCCATAGCCAGGGACGGCGTCATCACCAGGATCCAAGAAAAGGTCGACACGATCAGCGAGCGTCGTGCCGAGTGCATGCCTTCGTAAGGCAAAACCAAGGAGGACGCGCTTGGAGTCCACAAGGCCCATGGACCTTGCAACCGTCGAGTTCGCACCATCGGCACCCACAACGACATCAAACTCCTCGATGCCATCACCGATGCTCGCACGAAGCCGCTTGCCCGAACGTGCAATCTTCGAGACCACTCCGGTGACGCTTCTCGCCCCTTCTTCCAAAGCCCTCTGATGCAACAGGTCATCAAAATCCCGTCGTCGCATCGTGATCCCGTACCCCTTGTGCCCAAGTCCGGGTCGAGCAGGCAACGTGATTTGGCGACCCTTGTAACCAAGTACCATAGATCCGATGTGATGTGCATCCTCAGGCAGTTCGATTCCTACCTGGGCCAACACCGCGAGCGCACGCGGTCCAACCACGTCACCACAGGCCTTGTCCCGAGGAAAATCCGAGCGATCGACGAGGAGAACCTCATGTCCGCCACGGGCGAGCAGAACTGCAGCGAGTGATCCCCCGGGGCCGGCCCCAGCGACAAGAATCCTCATGAGAAGCTGATCTGAAGGACGCGAAGCTGGAGTGTAGAGCCGGATCCACCAGCAGGATAGGGGTCTTTGATCCCCACCTCCCAGTAGAAACCGTTATCACCCGCCTTCGATGCGACGATCACGTCCTGTCCTTTGGTTACCCCCGCATCGTAGAGGTGCCACCCCGCATCCGGTAGTGACGCCTTGAAGAAGGCGAGTACCTTCGCAGGACTCATCGACGCTCGATACATCACATAGCCATCAAAATTGGCACCATCCGGATTGAGATCCTTATAAGCCAGCACCTTGAGCCCTACCGGGACCAGCACGGTCTCGGCGATGTTCTTGGGAATAAGTCCATCAGGCGCCAACTGTTGCAGCTGCGGGAGCGCAGTCGTCGCTGATCCAGGAATGGGTATCTGGGTGGGTTTTTGTCCACTGCTCGGGATCGCTGCCAACGTTCCGATACTCACGACGACGATCGCCCCCACTCCGACGGTCCAACCGATCACCTTACGCCTATTCACGTTCTCCATCCTGATCCACTTTTCACGCCTGGGCCAACTCGATCGGTTCAGCATGCAGACCCGATTAATCTCCTATAGATTACTGGCGGTGTGGCCGAGTGGTTAGGCAGAGGCCTGCAAAGCCTTGCACAGCGGTTCGAATCCGCTCGCCGCCTCCAATTATGGGGACAGTCAGCCACGATCCAGTGGCGTCCACCCCTCGCTCGCCACTCAGGCTCTTAGGCCAACGTCATCATGGGTGCGCTGGAAGAGCGATACAGCACCAGCCAGCCCGATCACGGAGGCACCAACCCCAGTCGCCCAGACCAACCCTAGGTGCGAGTCGGCAATCTGTCCGGTCACCAGTGGCCCCAGACTCTGGCCGACGGCGATCGACACGGTAGCCAAGCCCATGGCACCGGTCTGTAGCGACGGTGGCAACACGGCTCTGGTTACGACACCAAACGCCGTCGAGCAGCTCATCAGCGCAAGACCAAACAACACACCCGCGACAAGTTCAACCCAAAGCGTCGTTGACACGAGATAGAGTCCAGCACCAACCGCCCCAGAGCTATAGATCAGCGCAGCGACCAGCCCCGGGCGACGACCGGCGAGCGGCCGGTACCAGACGAAACCGCTGAGTGCCGCGACGAGTCCGAACACCACATAGGCGGTCACGACCCGCGAGGACGGCTGCCCCTGCTGTCCCATGAGCGCAACCTGATAGGTGAGAAACGCGAGGTACCCAAATCCGAAGAGTCCATAGGCGATGATCGCTGGCAAAAGCTTCCTGAAATGGCCGAGATGTCGCTCAGTCACCGAGCGTGCAGGGGGATCTTCGACGCGGTAGGCGGCAATGACAGCGATAATCATTGCCAGCAGTGTGAGTAGCGCCAACACACCCCAGTCCAAACGCCACAGCGATGCCACATCGAGGTGAATGGCCGGAATCAGTGCCCCACTGATAGCAGTACCGAGCCCAGCTCCTCCGAAATAGATTCCAAGGATGACCGCTGCCCCAGCTTTGGTCAACTCGCGAGCAGCCTGCTGAGCAAGGGACGACCCGACGACGAAGATCACCGCACCGCAAAATCCGGCAATTACGCGTAGGGCGAGAAGCACTACGAGATGCCCACTGATCGGCGTCAACCCCAACGCAACCGTCATTCCCACACCAGCGAGAATAAATGATCGACGATTGCCCAACCGATCGGTGATTCTGGTCACCAAGATCGCTCCCAAAAGATACCCGAGGGCGTTTACGGTGTTCATGGCACCGGCATCGACGTAGCTCCAGTGCAACGCCAGCCGCATCGTCGGAAGCACCAACGAATAGGCGAATCGGGCAAATCCGAGCGACGTGGCAGCTGCCAGCGAAAGCCCAACGGCAATGAGGACGCCTGAGGCGGTGATATTCTTGAACCCGTCCGATTGCCCCTGCATCCACCACCTCAACCTCGATCTGATCTCAGGTCAGGATATACTCATATTTAAGAAATGATGAGGTGAATGAGATGAAATTTCGCGTTCCAACCGTGAGTTGTGACCATTGCCAAGTTGCCATCGAGGGCGAGGTTAGCAAGGTCGCAGGGGTTACCGCCGTCGTGGTCGATCTCGCCGACAAGGTGGTAACCATTGAAGGATCAACGCTCAATGTCGATGAACTCCTCGCCGCCATCGATGAGGCTGGCTACGATGCCGAACTCATCGACTAAGCAACTCGACCTTGAGCTTTTTGGGATGACATGCGTGAGCTGTGCGTCACGGATCGAACGCAAGCTCAATAAGCTCGACGGGGTCGCTGCTAGCGTTAACTACGCCCTCGAAGAGGCAACCGTAACGTATGATTCCGCCGCCCTCGATCTTGATCGGATCATTGAAGCCGTGCAGCAGGCGGGCTACGACGCTATCGCAAAAGTCGATCAAGGACCACCGGCCAAATCTTCCCACCACCGTTGGCCCTTATTGGTGAGCGCGGCATTGAGCGCCGTGCTGCTAGCTGGGGATTTGGAACTCATCAACATCGACAGACTCGTCGGCCTCGTCCTGGCGATCGCGGTCATCGTGCTGGTAGGCCGAGGGTTTCTCATCACGGCCCTGCGTGATCTCGCTCATCTGACCGGGGGTATGGATACCCTCGTATCGCTGGGATTTGTAACCGCCTTCGTGTGGTCCACCATCATCACACTGGGCAATTTCACCCGTGAACCGGTCTTCTTTGACGCGGCGGCAATCGTCCCGACCGTGATCTACTTTGGGCGGTGGATCGAAGATCGAGCAAAGACACTGGCAAGGAGTGATCTCAATGGACTCCAAGCAAGCATGCTTGGCGAGGTAACGGTCATCCGCGATGATACCGAAATGACCATACCGGCTGGTGAGATACAACGCGAGGACATCGTCACTGTTCGACCCGGCCAGGTGGTACCGACCGACCTCATCGTCACCAAGGGAACGTCCAGGGTCGACACGTCGGTAATTACCGGCGAGGCCGATCTCTCCGACGTCACCAGCGGGGATCGTATTCTTGCCGGATCACTCAACCGAGATCAGTTGCTTGAGGGCAAGGCTCTCACCAGCGCTCGGAGGAGCTTTCTCTCTCAGCTCACCGAGCAAGTTGCCCAGGCTCAAGCCAAGAAGGCAGGTCTTGAGCGCCTCAGTGATCGCATCGCTAGAGTCTTTGTTCCTGTCGTCATCGTTATCGCTATCGCCACCTTTGTCCTCTGGTTGTCCTTTGGGTCCGCCACCAGCGCCCTCGTAGCAGCTATCGCCGTACTGGTCGTGGCTTGTCCGTGCTCGCTCGGGCTTGCAACCCCAATCGCCTTTCTTGTCGCGACCTCTCGAGCGGCACGATCAGGGATTCTCATCCAGAGTCCCACCGTCCTTGAACAGGTGCCAAAGATCGACACGATCTTCCTGGACAAGACGGGAACACTCACCGATGCCACCCTTACGCTCGAGAGCCTTCCAGCCTCGCTTGGCGGGGACGAACGGGCGTGGATCGCCGCCGTCGCCCGTGCATCAACACACCCGGTGTCTCGAGCCCTCAGCACCCTCTCGTCAACAGCACTCGTGGTGGAGGCAGTCCATGAACTCCCTGGCTCAGGCCTCACCGGCACGGTTGCAGGACACACCATCACGATTGGCGCCCCTGCCTTCTTTGGCATCCAAAGCCCCACACAAGGGCGGGTGATTGCCTGCGGTATTGATGATCGGGCACCCATCCTCATCAACTTGACGGAGACGGTACGCGACGGGGCGGCCGAGCTCGTTCAAACACTGACCGAAAACCATCTCAAGGTCGTCATGCTGACAGGGGATAACCTGGATAATGCTACGGTCTTGGCGAAGCGGCTTGGCTTTGACGTCATTCGAGCCAATGTCCGACCAACCGACAAGGCCGACATGATCCGTGAGGCTCAAAAACGTGGCGAACGCGTCGCTATGGTCGGTGATGGGATTAACGACGCCGCAGCACTCGGGGCCGCCGATTTGGGCATCGCACTCGCCAGTGGAACCGACATCGCCAAAGCCAGCGCCGACATCACGATCGTGGGCGATGACATTGTCAAGGTGGCGACCGCAATTGCCCTCGCAAAGACCACGCTGCACAACATCTACGAAAACTTCGGCTGGGCGTTGGGCTACAACATCATCGCCATCTCACTGGCGGCCGCCGGAATTTTGAATCCTATGCTCGGTGCCGCCCTCATGGCGAGCTCGTCGCTGATTGTGGTCACGAACGCACTACGGCTACGACGCTGGTGCCCGCCCGCGGTCATCGAATCCACCACGACAGTAAATCAATCAACAAGGTCAAAGGGAGCATCGTCGACACCGCAAGCAGCGTCGTCTACCCTTCCAACGACCTGATCCACATTAGGTACCAGGGGGCAACATTTTGCCGCAGGAGTCAACATTGTGTACCAGGAGACACTGAGACCGAACCTGTCACGTTGGCTTCACGAATCGGCACCCAACTCCGCAACGCACGCCGTTGCACATAACGTGAAGCACTAACTCTTTTGGGTAGGATGTCGCGACCGGCTCGCAGGATACATCGATACCCACTAGGCTGACGACAGTGAGCAAGCGTGTCCAAGATCTCAAGCTGTTGTCCTTCGCGTCCATCGTCGCATTGCTCGTCGAGTTCATCTTTGGAACAGCGAACGCCCTCTACGTTACCATTGCGCCACACAATCCTTGGGGTGCATCCCATCCGATTGCCATCCTCTATCTGCACGTTATCGTCGGGCTCGCCCTGTTGATCAATGGCGTCATGATGGTCAACGCCTCCCTTGAGCAGCCCCAGTCACGCTCACTCGGCTACTCCATCGTTGGGGTCCTAGGAATCGTTATCGCGATCGCTGCCGGGCTCGGCTTCGTAAACGGTGGTGGCAAGTCCAACCTCCTCTCGCTCACCATGGCACTTGGGTTTTCGGCTTCCCTCTTTGCCTACGCATTCCTGCTCTTTCACTTGAGTCGCTCAGGCAACCACGTTCGGGCAGATCCGCCAACCAGAGAAAACTAGAGGATCAACGGAGATAGCGAGAAGGATCGGTTCTCCTTTGATCTGAAGAGGGCGTGCTAGGTTGCGCACCGGGTGCAGGCAACGTCGCTGCGGGTCAGATGAGGCATCAACCGACCAGAGCCGACAATACGTGAACCCCCCCAGAGCTTCATCGTGGTTATCCATACGACTCGCATCGCTCTCGTCGCACGCATGCCACACTTGGCTCAGCGCTGCCTTGGCCCGAGATTGACTTGGCCCGAGAATGACTTGGCCCGAGATTGACTTGGCCCGAGGTTAGCTGGTCATGCGCTTCTGAATGATGCCCAGAAGCACTGGTCATCATCGGCCCCAATTCGCTGCACCCGGACCGGCTACTGCGTAGCCCTGCGGGAATGACCCCACTACCCTCGCTATTGACCAGCAAAGAACGATGTTGACTAGCAAAAAGTTGTGTTGGGTATCAACGAGTGGGCCGTAGAGGACTCGAACCTCTGACCCCTTGCGCGTCATGCAAGTGCGCTACCAGCTGCGCCAACGGCCCGTCGGCTACACTCTACAGCCCCACGGGCTCCAATCGGGTCACTTGGGCTGCCCCTCTTAGCGTAGCCCTTACCGAACACCTCCAACGGCCACCCTGCAGGGCCGAAATGTTACCCGCCGAGTCAACTCATACGCCGTCCGCCCATAGGCTGACCGACCATCCGCCGTGAACGCTGGCACCACCCCCGCACATTACCGCCCCAGACGAGCAGAACCGCCATCTCCCCAACACCAAGTCGTCCGACCTGATACTCACCTCGTCTATGATTCTGACAGCGTCAGCTCTTGATCGGCGAACTGCGTATGGTAGAGGTCGGCATAGAGCCCCCCGGCTGCGAGCAGTTCGTGATGCGTACCATGGGCAACGATCCTTCCTGCGTCCAGTACCAGTATCTCATCGGCCTCGCGAATCGTTGAAAGCCGGTGAGCAATCACCAACGATGTCCTATCAGAGAGCGCATGCGCGAGCGCGACCTGGATAGCGGCCTCAGATTCGGAATCGAGATGCGCCGTCGCCTCGTCGAGAACGACAACGTCAGGCGACTTCAGCAAGAGTCTTGCAATCGCGACGCGCTGCTTTTCGCCGCCAGAAAGCCGGTACCCTCGGTCGCCAACCACCGTATCGAGTCCATCAGGCAGTGTTGCCAGAATATGAGCAATCTGAGCCGCCTCGAGTGCTGCATGAATCTCGTCGTCGGTGGCATCTGGCTTGGCGTAGAGCAGATTGGCTCTGAGAGTATCGTGGAACAGATGGGCCTCTTGCGTGACGACACCCACCGTCGCGCGCACTGAGGCCTGGGTTGCCGTGCGCAGGTCAACCCCATTAATGGACACCGTACCGGTCTCAGGATCATAGAGACGTGGCACCAGATGGCTGAGCGTTGTCTTGCCGGCACCTGAGGGACCAACGAGGGCGACCATGGTGCCAGGGCGAATGACAAAGCTCACGTCATGGAGTATCTCTGGGCTAGCGCCACGCTCAAGATTCTCTACATTCTCGAGCGAGGCCAGCGATACCTCCCGAGCCGTTGGGTACCGAAAGGTGACGTGCGCAAACTCGACCGTGGCAGGACCTCGTGGAATCGAAACCGCATCGGGAGCCTCGACAATCGTCGGCTTAAGATCGAGCACCTCGAAGACGCGATCAAAGGACACCAGCGTCGTCATGACATCGACCTGAACGTTCGATAACGCAGTGAGTGGTGCATACAACCGAGTCAGATAGAGCGTGATGGCGACGACGGTACCCACCTGGTAGACGCCATGCACCGCCTCTACCCCACCCCAACCATAGGCAAGGGCGGTAGCAAGCGAAGCTGTCGTCAACAGTGCCACCATAAAGATCCTGGTGTACATGGCCTGGGTGACACCGATGTCTCGAACTCTACCGGCGCGACCTGAAAACGTGCCGCTTTCACGATTCGGATCACCAAAGAGCTTGACCAACAAGGCACCAGAGACATTGAACCGCTCCGTCATCGTGTTGGTCATCTCGGCGTTAAGGTTATAGCTCTCTCGCGTAATACCCTCGATCTTTCGCCCCACCCATCGGGCCGGAATGATAAAGAGTGGCAGCAAAATCAAGGCGGCAAGGGTGATCTGCCACGAGAGAAAGAACATAACCCCAAGAGTGATGACGACCGTAATAAGGTTCGAGACGATCGACGAAGTCGTATCGGTAAATGCCGACTGGGCATTGAGTACGTCCGAGTTGATACGACTGATGAGGGCCCCGGATTGCGTCCGCGAAAAGAACGCGAGGGGCATCGATTGGAAGTGGTCAAAAATCTTGGTTCGCATATCGTAGATGAGACCCTCACCCACACGAGCTGAAATGTAGCGTTGCCACAACATCAGCCCTGCACTCACGAGCGCCACACCGGCCGCCAGCAACGCCAACCAGACAATAAGACCGACATTGTGCCGAACGATGCCATCATCAATGATCGCTCGAAAAATCAACGGACTAACCGTCGAAAGAATCGCGCTGACCACAATCAAGACTAGATAGGTGATCAGCGTACGTCGGTAATGAGCACCAAACCGAAGAATCCGCATCAGCAGGCCTTTCGGCAACTGACGTTGGGTTACCTTTGAATCTCGGCGATACGACTTCATAGCCTGCCAGCCGCCAAGCGACCCCATATCGCCACCCATCGACTTCATCTCTGACCCCTTGCTCCAAGTTTGGTTTTCAAATCTGCGAGGATCGAGACCAGTTCGGACCGTCGCTCAGGCGACAATGAGTCAAAGATCTCTTGGCCAACTGCGCGCCGACAGTCTCGCGCCCCACGATGGAGCTCTATACCACGTTCGCTAGCAACGAGGCGCACTGCTCGCCGGTCCGCCGGATCAGCCACCCGGAGAACAAGGCCGGCCTCGACCAGCTGGTCAATGACACTGGTGACGCTACGTGCGCTAACGCCAAGGGCACCGGCCAACTCCGACATCCGAATACTCGGATGATGAACCACTTCCGCAAGCGCCCGAGCAGCGCCCGGAGCGATGCAGAGTGGTTCAAGGCTCTCAATAAGTCGTGACCGCGAATAACGCGCGATTGAGGAGAACAGATCAACCAGCTCGTCTAATGTGTCTGGGCTGGATTCTCGGGTTACAGTATCCATAATACTGAGTATACCGGATATTCCACACTGACGAACATCGACCCATCGGCCGCTGTTGGTATCCGCGTTGGCTAGAGCCTGAGCCCAACTCGCCGATGTGACACTTACAACGCATCAGTTCCATCGACCAACACGAAATTCGCCGTTGCACAAGCACAGCACGGTTTGCCAACCGACTCTACGAGCTGCCCTTGGAGGCGCGAGTGTGGTCCACCCACGGCTACGGTATACGAAGGCGATGGAGCTCGCCCATAGAAGCGCCGACCGGCTAATGGCTCCTATCATCCGAACGGGTCACACTCGAGCCTTGTGATAGGAGGAGACAGTTGACAAAATCGAACACTGCCGTACCCGGCGATGCCCTGAACCACGACAATGAACGCCAGCCCATCCACCTCCGAGTCTCGACTGCGGTCTTTCGCGGGGAGACCGTGCTGCTTTGTGAGCGCCGAGCAAACGATCGGCCGATGTGGGTTCTGCCAGGCGGCACACCACGGCGAGGTAAAGGGGCAACAAGTTGCGCCAGACGGGAGGTCGCCGAGGAGACCGGTGTGCACATTGCCCGGATCGAGTGGCCTTTGTCCTGGAGACGACGAGCCCTGATACGACACATCAGCTCATGGAGATCGTCTGTCTTGCGACTGTCCGCGATGTCAGTATCTCTCCTGTCGGCTGTGAGGTTCATCGCAAACCGGAGTTCATTGCGCTCGACCAACTGAGTGCGCTTAATCTGTTACCACCAATTGCCGGCTATCTCCGAGGGATTGCTCGGCAAACGACTCGGCTCGATCCGGCACAGGCGACCGCCGCCTGCCTCGGCAACATCCGGCGCGAGAACGGATCCTCAGGCCAAGCACCTGAACGAGCCTGACGTGAACTACCCCCACCTGAAGGTGGAGGCTTTCTAAGCTAGTCTCGGTCACGCTGCAACCGTCCTCTGGCTCACTCTGTTTTCTAGCTTCCGCGGCCCGTTTGATTGCAACGGTGCCTCAGTCCCAA
>JALCZJ010000048.1 GCA_022690815.1 Ferrimicrobium sp. | reverse complement strand
CGCGGGAAGTTGTGTGGTGCCAGTCCTTGCGACGACGGGCGGCCTTGGCTCGAATTGCAGCGATAGCGTCGTAGGTCTTGCGCTCGTTTGCCGATCTTGCCCTTGCCTCGCCCACCGGAGCGGTCCCCCTTGGCCGTGGTCAAAGCAAAGACCAGGAGCGAACCTATCTACAACCCATGTCCCCGGGAGTGATAGGTGGCTAAGGGGAGTCGAAGGGGGTAATAGTTTCGGTTGCAAAGCTTCTGGCTGGGCAGAATCCCTCTATCACGATTCGATTGAGCATCTCATTGCTTACCTACACCTACCGTCGGTTACTAGGTGGAAGGTATCATGGCCCGGTGGGGGAAGCCATGCCGGTGTCGACTCCAGCGCCTGCCATAGAGCTGGGGCTTATTCAACCCGTCCCTGGGCCAATATTCGTGACCGGGCTGCGGTCAGGTGATCCTCGATGGATTTGTGCCTATCACGCCGAAGCAACCGAGAGGGCGCGCTGTTGCATACCGTAAACTCCTGTCCACGGGCTTGGCGAGGATGTAACCGTTGGCTTGGTCGATGTCAGCAATCTGCCGAGCGGTGCAGAGCATGGTGCCGTCGGGGACTGGTTCTGGCCGATAGCGTCCATCAACCTGAACAATGAGGATGATTCTGGCGCCAGGCTAACTACAGCCACATGAGTGGCGGTTGGTGCCGGCAGCCCGACCGATCGCAGGCGCCCGGCACAAGTTTGGAGTCGGTATGCCCGACATACCCGCCGCTGGATGGCCGCCGGCAGGACCTCGCCAGTGCCCCAGCGAAGCAATGGTTCTGCTTCTAGACGGCGTGATTTGAGCTGAGCGTGATAGAGGCCAGTCTCGCGGAGGATGGTGACTTCGCGAAATTGGCTTGTGCCGTTTTTGGACTGGATACTCAGATTGTGAGTATCCACTTCATCCTCATCCAGCCTACGGACCATGTTGAGCGCATCACGATAGCCCAGCGCCTGGGTTACGTCACTGGCGCCGAACCAGACCTGTCCGTCGCGGTCGATGGTGCAGACTTCGAGGGTGTTGGAAGGGCCTAGGCTAAATAGCTCGCACGGGCCCGGGTGCGTCGGTGGATCCAGGTCTTATATGGCGATGATACTTTCGCACTACCATTGCCCAGATATCGTGGAAGGATACCTGGTCGTACGGTAACTTCTCCACCCGGCGAAGACTGCCAGTGAAGGGCTCAGTTCATCTCAGATGCCTATGCAAAATCAGGAGCTCGGGCTGAGGCCATTTGTAGTGTTCCTCGATTGTGCTCACAGGTTCACCATCGAAAAGAGATCCGGTCGGTGGCAACCCAACGCTGGCTCGCACGCTGCGATCATGGGTGGTTGTGGAAAGTTTACGCTTCGGCGATCCGATGTTTGGGCCGATATCATGGTTATGATAGAGCCGGGCTTAGAGCGCACCTTTACGACCCCTGAATTGTCGTCGCTTGCCCGCGGGCTCATCAGTGCAGGGCTCGTCGACGAACAGGTGTTGCGTCAAATCCTTGAAACCAAGGGTGAACAGCACTCGATCATCCGAGCTTTGGTTGAGGGTCGCGCCCTCGACGAGGTGGCGCTGTGCCATTTTCTCGCGGAACGTTATGGTGTCGAAGAGCTTGACCTCAATGGTATGAGCTTTGACCCAACGGTCATTGGGCTGCTCCCTGCGCGTGCAGCCCGTCGGTATCTGGCTCTTCCACTTCGCGAGGAAGCCAGTTCCATCATGGTAGCGATGGTGGATCCCACCGACATCGTTGCCAAAGACGACTTGAAGACCATTTTACGCAGGGACCTTCACCTAGTCGTAGTGACGTATTCGCAGTTACTAGCGACAATAGAGCGCTCCCAGCTCAACCTCCAGGCGCAGTTTGACCGCTCTGAACAGGCTGAACAGACCCAGGAGTCCTCCCAGCCTGAAGTCGCTGATGTCGTAGAAGATGGTCCGATCGTCTCATTGGTCAATCAAGTGATCTCGCAAGCGGTGCTCGATCGGGCCTCGGATATTCATGTCGAGCCAATCAATGGAGCTATTCGCATCCGCTTTCGGATTGATGGTGTGCTCCATGAGGTCGGACGGCTCAACGTGAACGTGCACGCCAAGCTGATGACGCGCATCAAGATTCTCGCGGGACTCGACATCTCCGAACGTCGTCGACCACAGGACGGTCGCTTCAGCGTTGGCATCGAGGGGCAAAAGGTGGATCTCCGGGTGGCGACGCTGCCGACCTATCTCGGTGAAAAAGTGGTCATTCGGGTGCTTGACACCGGGACGGCGCGCTTGGACCTTGGTGAACTCGGCTTCTTGCCTGATGTTCGACGGCTCTATGATCGGCTCACCGACAAGCCTTGGGGGACCATCCTCATCACAGGACCGACTGGTTCGGGTAAGTCCACAACACTATACGCCACGCTCAATCGCCTCAACCGAGTTGAGACGAACGTCATCACAGTGGAGGATCCGGTGGAGTATCAACTTAGTGGAATTGCGCAAATCCAGGTAAACCCAGCTGCTGGTGTTACCTTCTCCTCTGCGTTGCGTTCGATTCTTCGGGCCGATCCTGACATCATTCTCGTGGGTGAGATTCGCGACCGTGAGACGGCTGAGATCGCAATCGAGTCAGCCTTGACCGGACACTTGGTGCTCACGTCTCTTCACACCAATGACGCGCTCTCGACACCGACACGCCTCTTTGAGATGGGTGTTGAACCCTATCTGGTCGCCAGTGCCCTGACCGCCGTGGTGGGCCAACGCTTGGCGCGTCGCCTGTGTCTGAACTGTCGAGTTCCCTCGACCATCACGACCACCGAGCTCGGCGAACTTGGCTTTGACGTGGCGATCCAACAGGAGCCGCTTGCCTTGTTTCATCCGGCACCGAATGGATGCGAGCGCTGTTCTCGTACCGGTTATTACGGGAGGGTGGCGTTGCATGAACTACTTGAGATCACCGAGCCGATGGGGCGTGCAATCGCAGCTCGTGCGCCAAGTGAAGAGCTTGCGCGTATCGCACGAGCCCAAGGCTTCGTCAGTCTTCGTCAAGCGGGCCTCACTCAAGTATTGCATGGGATTACATCGATAGAAGAGATACTGCGGGTTTTGATTTGAGTGGGAATTTGAGACGCCGTCGGACAAGGAAGGATAGGGCAGGTGCTGGAGACCTCTCATCGGATATCGATCGACACGCTGTTAGGTGAACTGATCGCAGCTCGTGGCAGTGATCTCCATCTTTCAGTTGGTGCACGACCGTTGATTCGCGTCTATGGGGCGCTACGCGAGCTTGAAGGCCTCCCAGAGCTCGATCCTGAGAGTATCCGAGACGGTGTCTATGCGATCCTCACCCAAGCTCAGCGTGAGCGCTTCGAGGAGTCCTGGGAGCTGGATTTGGCGTACTCGTTGCGTGGTCTGGGGCGCTTTCGTCTAAACCTGTTTCGACAGCGATCGAGCATCGGAGCGGTCTTTCGCGTCATTCCCCATGAGATTCCGCCGCTTGATACCCTCGAGTTGCCTCCGGTGGTCAAGACGTTTGCGGAGATTCCAAAGGGGCTTGTGCTCGTCACCGGCCCGACGGGTTCGGGGAAGTCGACAACCCTCGCAGCCATCATCGATCTGATCAATCGGACCCAGCGACGCCACATCGTGACCATCGAGGATCCGATCGAATTCCTACATTCGCATCGCAGCTCGATCGTCAACCAACGTGAGGTTGGGACCGACACCAAAGCGTTTGCCACCGCCCTGCGTCAGGTGTTGCGCCAGGACCCTGATGTCATCATGGTGGGTGAGATGCGCGACTTCGAGACCATCGCTGCGGCGATTACGGCTGCCGAGACCGGGCACTTGGTCTTTGCTACCTTACACACCCAAGATGCTCCACAGGCCATCGATCGTATGATCGACGTCTTCCCGTCCTTCCAGCAGGCGCAGATCCGGGTGCAACTGGCGGCCTCGCTCCAGGCGATCCTTACCCAACAGCTGATTCCTCGGTGTGATCGGCCCGGGAGGGCCGTCGCTGTGGAGGTGCTCGTGGCTACCTCAGCGGTACGCAACGTGGTTCGTGAGGCCAAGAGTCACCAGCTTTACTCGATCATGCAGTCCAGTGCTCAGATGGGTATGCAGACGATGGACTCAGCTTTGCTCAGACTTGTGAAGTTGGGGCACATCTCCAGAGAGGCTGCCCTGCTGGCGACCACAAATCAACGGGAACTCTACGACGCGATGGGGGGACTTGGTGCTCGAAACCTTTGAATATCGCGCTCGCGATAGCCAAGGCAAGGTGAGGCAAGGCGCGATCGATGCTGACAGTCGTGAGGCTGTCCTTCGCCATCTCCATGACCTAGGCCTCATGCCGGTGTCGGTGAACGCGAAACGTGTTCCGGTCCTGAAACGCGATGTCAACCTCGGCCTTTCGAGAAGGGTCAAGCTCGCCGAGGTTGCCGTCTTTGCTCGGCAGTTCGCAACCATGATCGAATCAGGTATCACCATTGTGCGTGCGCTTTCGATACTGCAGGCGCAAACCGACAACCCGACGTTGCGTGATGCCGTGACTTCGATCCGTCAAGAGATCACCTCGGGTAAGTCATTCTCAGAGGCGGTAGCTGGCTTCCCCAAGGTCTTTGATACCCTGTTCGTGGCTATGGTGAGAGCCGGTGAAGTATCTGGGACCTTGGACCAGGTACTCTCGCGAGCTGCCGAGACCCTTGAGACTCGGGTAGAGTTGCAACGCAAGATCAAATCGGCGCTCACCTATCCCGGTGCGGTGGTGGTGCTCGTGGTCGTTATTTTGACGGCGATGTTGGTCTACGTGGTTCCGACGTTTCAGAGCATCTTCACCTCGCTCGGCAGTCAGTTGCCATTGCCCACACGCATCTTGATGTTCGTCTCCCATCTGGCCGTCACGTTCTTTCCGTTGTTGATCATCCTCTACGTGGGACTTGTTGTCGGGTTCATTCGCTTGCGTCGCACCAAGCGTGGTAAGGCAATGCTCGATCGCCTCGTGCTCAAACTCCCGGTTTTCGGCGTACTCATACAGAAGTATGCGGTAGCCAGATTTGCCTCAACGCTTTCGACACTGATACGCAGTGGTGTTACCCTGGTTCCTTCACTAGAGATCGCGAGTGGTGTTGCCAACAACTCGCTGGTTTCGGCGGCGGCGCTTGATACGAAGCGCGGTGTCTCTCAAGGGGAGGGAATCGCAGAGCGTCTCGGTACTCACCCCATCTTTCCGCCCATGGTCGCGCAGATGATCGCGGTCGGCGAGGAGGCTGGCTCCCTCGATACCATGCTCGAAAAGATCGCCCGCTTCTATTCCCAAGAGGTCTCAGCTATGACGGATTCACTTTCGTCACTGCTTGAGCCACTCCTGATCGTCGTGCTCGGCGCCGTGGTCGGAGGTATGGTCATTGCCCTCTATCTACCGATGCTCGACATTATCAAACTGCTCAAGTGATGATGCACCTGACCGCGATGATGGTTGGTGATCGAATACGACACTCAATCAGGCATTGAACAGACGTCCACCTCTGGGGTTAGCCGGGTAGAGTCCCATCATGGGTTGGTTGTATTACCGGTGATGTTGCAACACAGCTCTTGGCGAACCAACTATCGATCGAGCTGATGATCGGGTATGTTCAGCTCTTTGGTGCTGGCGTTCGCGGTAGGTTGCGAACCGATGGTATGAGAAGGACGGCGACTGCCGAAAGAACCAGATAGCCGGCACCAAGCAGGAACACGCCTTCGTTGGTGATGAGCTTGGCCAGTGGGGCCGCTATGACCAGACCAATGGGCAAGAAGGCCACAGAGGCAAGAAAGTCGAAGCTCGCGACCTTTGAAACCACCTCTGGCGGTACATGGGTCTGAAAACTATAAGACCAAAGAGTACCAAAGAGCTCGAGTCCGATCCCGCCGAGGAGGGCTCCTCCCGAAGTGAGCCAGACGTTGGCATGCAGGGCGAGCAGGACCATCGCGGGCGTGAGGAGCACCATCGCGATGGTGCCGGTGCGTACCGGGAACTTGGGATGATATCGCAATGCGATGAGCCCGCCAATCACGCCGCCAGTGCCAGCCCCACCCCAAATCAACGCCCAGCTGCTGGCCCCGTGATAGTAATGTTCTGCCACTACGGGTCCCAGCACCATCAGCGGTGCCCAGATGACAACGTGCCAGAGTGCGAACTGGAGATCAATGACCCAAATCCAGGTTAGCGATCGAAAGGCCCCCCAGCCGCTGCGCAGCTCGGCGATGAAGGATGTGATGTCGTTGCCACGAGTGCGGGATCCGTTCGGCAGCTGGGTAAAGATGAATCCACCGATGATCGGTAAGACTCCGGCAATTACCAGTGACAATGGGGCTGAGACGAGGACTACCAGGAAGGCTGCAAGGAATGGTCCAGCAATCGACCCGATGTTTCGATAAATGCTCCTGACGGCGCTCGCCTGCTGTCGTTGGTTTGCTGGGATGACTTCCTGGGCCCATCCCTCAAAGGCCGGGACAAAAAGGGCGTCAGCTAGTCCAATGAGTGCTGCCGCTGCCAGGTAGTAGCCCAGAATGCGGATGCCCCCGAAGGCAAGCAGGCCGGTAGCGAGCATGCTGACGCCAAAGAAGACGTCAGAGGTGACCAAGAGGTGCTTGCGCGGGAAGCGGTCGGCAAGGACTCCTGCAGCGATGATCGTCACCAGCATTGTCACCGATTCCGCCCCCAAGATGAGGCCGAGGTCGGTCGCCGAGTGCAGCAATGTGAGGATGGTGAAGCTGAGAGCGACTGGCAACATCCCATTGGCGAGTGAGACGAAGCTGCGTGCGATGGTCAAGCGTTGGATCACCGGGTCCCGGAGGATCTCAATGGTGCGAGATCGAGGTTGTCTATTCGCTTCGTGCATAACCATCCCAGTCTAGGAGCGTGCTGAATAAGCCCGATTATTGCCAAACTGAGATGCTACAAGTCCAAGTCAGAGAGCTGTGATTTTCTTGAAACATGACTTATCCAGCACGCTCCTAGGTATCGGATGCAGGAAGCAGTGATATCGTGATGATAATAAACCTATGACAGTAGCGATTCGTAGGTGAATTCGGCGTTGGCTTCCCTAACTACGGTCCCAAATGATCACATCGTCGTGTGATGATGTGCTAGTATGGTTATACCTTGTGGGGTATCCATGGGTATGTGCTGAGAGGGGAGTTAGTCGATGGACATCCTTGTGGTAGCGACGCCGGAACTTGGAGACCGATCGTACGTGATTTACGAGGGGACGACAGCCTTTGTGGTTGACCCCCAGCGTGATATTGATCGCATCATTGGAGCCTGTGCTGATCGGGGGTTGATCATCGCTGGCGTCGGGGACACCCATATGCACAACGATTACGTCAGCGGGGGATTTGCGCTCGCAAGTGAGTTGGAGGTACCATACCTCGTGCACGCTGAGGATCCAGTGTCCTTCGAACGAGTTGGGGTGCGAGATGGCGACGTATTCGACTTTGGACCGCTACACGTCACGATACTGCACACGCCTGGTCATACCCCGACACACATCTCATTTTTTGTCACGACAAGCGAGGATCCTGTTGGTGCGATCATGAGTGGAGGGTCGGTGCTCTATGGAAGTGTAGGTCGCACGGACCTGATTTCGGAGGAGATGACGGAGCCTTTGTCGCGCGCACAGTATCAGAGCGCACACCGACTCATTGAGCAGCTTCCGGGTGAGACACGGCTGATGCCAACACATGGTTTTGGTTCGTTCTGTTCGGCCGTGTCCGTTCAAGAGGAGTCAGACGGTAGCTTGTCAGGGGAGCGGCGGGTCAATATCGTGTACAAGTATCCGAGCGAGGATGAGTTCGTCGCGATGTTGATGGCGAGTTACGATCCTTACCCGGCGTACTATCGACATATGGGGCCCGCTAATCTTGCCGGTGCAACTGCACTTCGACCGAAAGAGCCGGTAATACTGTCAGGAAACGAGGCGGCGGGTGCACTCGGCGATGGGGCGATAGCCATCGATATTCGGAAGCGTAAGGAGCACTTTAACGGTCACCCTCGTGGGTCCTACCTGATGGAGTACGGGAGTCTGTTCTCGACCTATCTCGGCTGGACGATCCCGAGTGACTCAAAGATCCTTCTGGTCACTGATGCATCCTCAGACGCGCTTGCAGCGGTTCGTTCGCTTGGATTTATCGGGATTGAGCATGTCATCGGTCAAGTATCGGCCCAAGAGCTTGCCGCGGAGCTTGGCGAAGGCACGATCCAGGCCGTGACTTTCGATGACTACTTCGATGGCATTCGTGAAACGCCTCACCAACTGCTCGACGTGCGCAACCCGTCTGAACATCGGCAGAGCAAGATTCCAGGTGCTAAACAGATCCCGATCTATGAGGTGGCGAATCGACTGGACGAGCTCGACATCGACACCACCGTGGTCGTCCATTGCGCGGCTGGGTATCGCGCCTCGGCTGCGGGATCGATGCTCAAACAGCGTGGGTACGAGGTAATTGTGATCGACGACGATCTGGCCAATGGCCTCGCTCACCTCTAGCGATTGACAGGGGCATTCAGGTCGTTTGGTGTGTTGGCAAGCGATGGAGCCCAACAGCCACAGCGCTTTGAACGGTGCCAGTGGGCGCGGTCCCTCAAGTGGGTGTGTCACAACCACCAGACGGACAGGGCCACGCAGTTTGAGGATCTGTGCTCTGGAGAATCAGCAACTGGTTGAATAGTGCGTTGTGAGCGCGGTGAGTAACCTCATGTCCATGGTGCTGATGGCGGGCGTGGTTGCTGAGTCCATCTCGTGCCCAACGCTTGGCCAGCAAATCGTGACAGATGCACTGACGAGGCTCTGCTCGCTTGCTGACTGCGGGGTCTATGCGCTTATCCGTCGGTCACGTTCGCCTGTTGCTCTAGATTCGTAGGGATGGCCACGGTTTTAGGCGAGATCGGCAGGTGTGATGGGGTGGCGTTGGTAGATCAACGCGCGGTCTATCGGCTCAACGCCAAGCGAGTTGATCGTATGCAAGCAAGCCCCACCAACGATCAAGAGATGCGCCAACTGATGGCTGACTGCGCCAACGAACGCCTGGTACCCGTCATGGTGGACATTGGTGATCTTGGCTGGCGTCGTGCCCAAGGCAGCCAGGCGGGCCATGGTCGAGATGCAGCGCCGGTGGCTCCGTGCCTGCTGGCAAACTTGGCACCCGGCTTCGCACGGGTCAGATGGCGTGGTTGCGAATTAGATCGGGTCGATTTTGGTTCGTTGGTCGCCGAACAAAGAAAGCAGCAGATGATCGTTGCGATCAGCGACGATGTCATGCGACTCTTTCACCCATTGATTTCGACGACGTCACCAACCTTTACGTGGCCGTGGCCTGATGTCCCTGCCCTTGGACGAGATCTGGCGTCAATCGAGGATGACGATCCCTCCCCTCAAGGCGCAGCAGAGGTGCCACTTGATGGCTGTTTGAGCGTGGTAGGGGAGTGGTCCAGGGTGGTCGTTGGCATCTCTGCGACGACCACGCCTGAGATGATACGTGCGGGGTTGGTGTTCGATTGTGCTGCCACGATCTACGCCGCAGGCGGCGATGGCGATTATTGCGTCATCGGTTGGAGTCCCTATCTCAAGGCGGTGGCACTCGATCTCGCTACGCTCGGGCAAGAGCCGGTGACCGTGCTCAGCCCGATCGCTGCTCTGGTGCAAGCCGGTTTGCTTGATGTGCCAGGATGGCAGGAGAGCCCCCTTCGAATAGAGCCCAAAGGCTCAGCACGCCTCCTCAAACGACTCTTCCGTGACTGGCAGGCCCTACGGGATCGCGTTGGTAACCAGGGAGCCTAGCCTGATATTGCGTCCAAGGAGTAGCTGTGCGAGTACCTTGGTGTGCCCGTGGACATAGCCGTGGTCTTCTCAGGCCGTCGCGTCAATGCATTGCACCTCAAGGGTCCCATGCGCAATGTGGTTGTCAGCCGATCCGCTTCACTAGTGTCAGCGACTGGTGCCGTGTCCACTGATTGGCAGTAGATGGTTGTTGGACACGCCATTACGCCGTATGCGCACGCTGTATGGACACTTTGCGTGCCCAGGGATGGTTCGAGCTTAGGTGTCGGATGGCCACCACCAGGGGGTGTCCTGCCTCGGAGCTAGTTTGAGGCGGTCACGGCCGGTTCAGATCGAAACAGCCACTTATGCATGAAGGTAAACTTTCCAAACCAAAGGATGACGAACGAGAGCAAGTACGAACCTTGCACGACGGCATCGGTAACGATCCGTGACGACCCCAGAAAGCCTGCATTCGAGTGTGCGAAATCGACGAACCATGTCGAGAACACCAAGCCAGTGACGGCCATGAGAACGTACGGCAGCACCTCTCGTCTAAGGGACGACGGGCTCCTCTTGCCCCATGCCCAGTAGCGATTGATGAAATACGACGGAATCGCCCCGATAAGGGTGGCGGTGATCGCTGAGTCCTTGGCGTTTTCCAGTCGCAGCACCGAGAACACAAAGAATAGGACCAGCTGAGAGAAGATTGCCGTGATGATCGAACCGGTTGCATAGCGCCAGAACCGCGACCACAGTGCCCGAAGCCGGTCGTACTGTTGTCCACTAATAAAAACGGTTGCAATTCGTTTAACAACGATTTCGATCGTATCCACTTGTGGCCAGTATAGCAGAGTATCGTCCGCGACGTGACGCTCAGCCGAGCGATTGTCCAGGTCACAGGGGTGTAAATGTTACCATTTGGTTAGGTGATGGAGTAAAGGCACCCAAATACTCCTCTCGTGTGGCCACGGCTAATATACTGGAAGGCAAATATGACGGTACCTGGGGAGAGCGTCCGTGTTGACGAGTAAATCATCAAGGTGCTAGTCAGGTCAGGATCGCGAGGCCTGTAGACATCTTGTTCTGGCTTCAATGGTGGTCCAAGAGGCTTCGTCAGAAGCGGTAAGGTAGTATAACATTGACTGAGCGGGACGGCATTCGCCACGTGGTGATCACAGGGGGTGCGGGTTTTATCGGAACGCACCTCGTCAGGAGACTGCAACGCGAGGGAGCGAAGGTCACCATCGTCGATCGTAACTCACCGAGGGTCGATCATGTCGATCACTACGTGAAGGGAGCGATCGAAGACATCGCTACATGGTCCGCTCTTGGGGCCATGGTCGGCGATGATCCGGACACGCTGGTACATTTAGCTGCGAGAACATCGGTGTTGGAGTCAATCAAAGATCCTGATGATGTCTTTAAGTCAAACCTGGTCGGCTTTCACAACGCATTGGAGTATGCTCGCAACCACGACATCCAACAAGTGGTTCTCGCCTCCACGAACGCCGTGGTTGGAGGGTCGACGACTTCGGACGTGATCACGGAGTATTCGCCGTTGGCCCCACTGACTCCCTATGGTGCCAGCAAGGCGGCCGATGAGATGCTCGGGTCGGCCTACACCGAGTGTTACGGTGTTCGTGTCGCAGCTGTACGTCTCACGAACGTCTACGGCCCCGACATGTGGCGAAAGGATAGTATCGTTCCCCGACTCTTCCGTTACGCACAGGGTACGGGCGAATTCGCGATCTATGGCAGTGGCGATCAGTTCCGCGACTTTGTTTACGTCGAGGACGTTGCAGGTGCCTTTCTTAGCTTGGCAGAGAGTCGGTTTGCCGGACCTGTATCCTTCGGCTCGGGTGAAAGCGTCTCAGTGAACGAACTTGTGGCGTTGGTTGGCCAGGTTGTGGGCAAGGAGCTTGATCCCCCGCGGATTCCACCGAAGGCTGGCGAAATGGCGGGAGTGCGCATCTCGCTGGATCGGGCGCGTGCTGCTGGGTTGAAGGCCAATGTGAACCTCGAGACTGGGTTGCGCCGTGCGTGGGAGAGTTTCCTGGCCACGATTGAAAAGACGATGCCGAAGGCCTAAGGAAATTGGCTTTGCCTATTGGTTTGGTTGATTGGCTCAGCACAAGTCCGGTCATCGCTTGCCTGTTGTTGGGGGCGAGCTGCTTCGCCGTTGCTGATTGAGCAGACAAGGTGACGGCCCCGCTTGTTTCGATAGTACCGCACGTACTAGCTTATAGTTTCATTGCGTCGTCCACGTCCGTAGGGCACCTCGCGACACCATCAGGCACCTGACTCCATCTTCGGAAGATCGGATAGAGCTCGCCAATACTCGCCTTGACGAGACCAGAAGACGGGTACAACACAACATCCTTGGCCACCGAGGCAGAGGCGGGGATCCCCTCTATCGGATCCGCAAACTCTTGACCACGGCAAAGGAGAGACT
>JALCZJ010000047.1 GCA_022690815.1 Ferrimicrobium sp. | reverse complement strand
CACCACACTTCTCCTCGGTTCCAAACTGACAGGAGAACTCCTAAAAACTCAAACCCTTGGGCCGACCGATTCCACTCATACCCTCAAGAGGTGCTCTAGCTGTGACAAACATCTGGCGGTGTAGTACCCAGCTGGATATGCAGAAAGCCTAACACTCACGGAGGTTGGAGTAGCTCGCCAGTCAACTGAACCTCATCGCCCAACGCAATGTAGGTGAGACCAGCTGTAACTGCATGATACTATCTGTTACTCGCAATCGAAGCCAAGATCAGGCCATCGTTCCCACCATACGAGAATCCAAGCATCAGCAAAGAGGCCGAGGGGTCACGACACGAGCTTTCCTAGAAAACTACTCACCACCGACACGCCTACCAGGTTCGCCATGCGTTGTACAATGGCTCCAGAGCTGTGGCTGGCCATCCCACTGGGCCACAAGGCGAGCAGAATTCATCCAGCCAATTGGTTGTTGGAAGATCCTTCGGTCGGCTCCTCGAGCAAAGCCTCGCGGAGTGCAAACAACTCGCCCTCTCCTCAACAACCTTACACGCAGACCATCATGGAGGTCCATCATGGATGGGAAAGGTGTTCGTGCTTACGATGCCTCGCCGGCTCGAGTTGAAACGTGCAGTGCTCTACATCAAAATGACCGGCGAGGCAATCGCTGAGCCCGTCAAGGACACGCGCGGCACCCGCACCGTCAAAGACGGCGTCCTCGACCACCACATGGGCCGACAGCACCGGGACTCCGCTCGTAATCGTCCAAACATGGAGATCATGGACGGCGACCACACCAGGGATAGCGCCGATGTGATCGCGAACCGCCCCCATATCGATACCTCGTGGTGTAGCCTCAAGCAGGACGTCCACCGTTTCGCGCAACAGCTTCATGGTTCTCGGTAAGATCAGCACCCCAATGACCAGCGACGCAATCGCGTCAGCACGTTCAAAACTCGTGATTGCGATTATTGTTGCGGCGACCACCACAGCAACCGCTCCAAGCAGATCGGAAAGCGCCTCAAGAAACGCACCACGAACATTGAGACTCTCACCCTCTCCGGACCCGAGAATCACCAAGTTCACCCCATTGCCTATCAGTGCGACCACTCCAAAGATGGCCATGATCGCCGGGGAGGTTACCTCTGGATGGATCAACCGTGCAATCGACTGCACGATGATGAAGATACCAACTCCAAACAGCAGCACAGCGTTGATCACCGCAGCGAAGATTTCGGCACGCTGGAGTCCAAAGGTCCTCGCATCATTCGATGGCCGACCGGCGAACCATATCCCGAGCAACGAGAGTCCTATGCCAGCCACGTCGGTCGCGACATGTCCGGCGTCAGCGAAGAGCGCTAACGAGTGGGCGAACTCGCCGCCAATAATCTCGACGATCATGATAACAAGTGAGACTCCGAGCACCAGAAGCAATCGACCCCGACTACGACCAGCGGCCGTAAGCGATGCTCCATGATGGTTGTGACTCGCTGACGCCACGCTCACACTCCCATCAATCACCAGCGCAGCCAATGACCAGCGACTGGTCGGTTGTACGGTGCTGTTGTGTGTCACGAAAATGGCGACGTAGCATGAGCCATCGTTCGCTGTTTGCGTACCGAGCGCGACGAGTCTTGACGGCCTTGGTCACCCCGTAAGTCTACACGACCACCCCACCTCCCATCAGCAGGCACCACACCCAGCACGTCCGTCGCCAGACATCGACCTAACAGCAGGGGATCGACACCTCCAGTTGTTCGTGGCACGGTCTTCTTCTCAGGGGATCTCAGCTGGCCCAGGCCGGAGACGGATGGTCGAACGACATCACAGCAACGATACCAGAATGGTCAAGTCTCATGTTACGACTCAAGCTTGCACTTGATATTGTATTGTTGCTTTTTTTTGCAATTCTGCAATTCATGATTGTATTTGCGATCCCTATCGCTATGCTGGCGTGCGAAAGGAGGGATCTATGGCAACCTCGTCACCGAATCGCGCGACCCCCCTGTATGAGCTTAAGGCAGAGTTCTTTAAGTCGATGGGACATCCCGTGCGGGTTCGAATTCTCGAGCTCCTTGCAAACGGTCCCCTCAGTGTCGGTGAACTGAACGCTCAAATTGGCGTGAACGCTCCACACCTGTCTCAACAGCTCAATGTGCTCAAGCGCACCGGACTGATTATCGCACATCGAGACGAAAAATACGTGATCTACCAGCTAGCCTTTGGTGAGCTCATCGAGCTCCTCGCCGTGGCGCGACACATCCTGATCGACGTACTCGCCAAACGCCGCGATCTCCTGGTGGACCTACAGGGGTCCGCCCCGCTACCCACCACCGTGTCTCGCGACCCTCTCGGTTAAGCGATGATCAAGGACCTCTTCACCCGCATTCTGCGTACCGGCCGCGTCACCGAGATCTCCAAGCGCTCGACTCTGCCTCTCGTACCAACCAAGGGCCAACCCGCATTGGCCTTTCGCTCCGGTTCTGTGCATTTGCGTCATCTTGATGCAGGCTCGTGCAACGGCTGTGAAATCGAGATTGGGGCCTGCTTTTCACCAATCTACGATCTTGAGCAGTTTGGCATCTCAATGACCCCATCACCGCGGCATGCGGATGGCGTCCTCATCACGGGAGTGGTCACAAAGAATATGCTCCGCCCGTTTCAACAGACCATCGCAGCAACTCCGTCGCCAAAACGACTCATCGCTATCGGCGATTGCGCCATCGATGGCGGCCCGTTCCTGGCTAGCTATGCCGTCGAGGGCGTACCCACCAACCTCGCTCCCATCGACGTCGTAGTTCCGGGGTGTCCTCCCGATCCGCGAGCCATCATCGAGGCCCTGCGTCAACTCAGCGGCAAATGAACGCCTCCTCCTATCGCATATGGCTCCTCGCCTCCTCGGTGTTCACCCTCGGTATCGCCTTCGCTGGCGGTTGGCTCGCGATTGCCACGCTCAACGGCGCTCATCTGTCTTTGAACGTCAATTGGCTCTTGCCCTTGGCCGGACTTCACCTGAGAATCGACCCTCTCTCGGCTCTCTTCGACCTACTCACCGCCACAATAGCTGTCGCTGCCGCTATCTACATGATCGCGTACTTTGGACGCCATGTGACCACCCGGTTCACACTCGCTTTGATGCCAGTGTTCGTCGCTGCCATGCTCCTGGTGCCCATGGCAGCCACATACTATGACTTTTGGTTCTTCTGGGAGATCATGGCGGTCACCTCCGCTGCCCTTGTTCTAACGAATTATCGCGACTCAGCCACTCGAAATGCCGGCCTCTACTACATCGCCTATACCCAGGTTGGTTTCGCCCTCATCCTGGCATCAACCGCCTACCTCAACGCCCACTCGACTACCGGTTTTCTCGATGGCTCCGGCTCCCATCTTGCAGTTCTCTCGAACACAGTCTTCGTTCTCAGCTTGCTCGGCTTCACCTCGAAGGCCGGCCTGTTACCGCTGAGTTCGTGGCTGCAACTCGCACACCCCGAGGCCCCGACACCCGTATCTGCCCTCATGAGTGCTGCAATGGTCAATATCGGCATCTATGGAGCGCTTCGCATCGACCTCGCCGGTCCCCAGCAGAGCTGGTGGGGGGTGCTTATGATCGCCATTGGCCTTGCCAGTGCCCTCTACGGAGCCTTGCACGCGTTGATCTCATCTGACATCAAACGCCTGCTGGCCTTCTCCACCAGTGAAAACCTTGGCATTATCATCACTGCGCTCGGCGCTTACGAGCTTCTTCGCACCACACATTTTGTTATCGTTGCCGAGATCGCGCTTGCTGGGGCAATCCTGCACCTCATCGGGCATGCCCTCTTCAAATCGCTGGCCTTCATCTCTGCGGGGCAGCTCATTGACCAGTCATCCACACGTGACCTCAATCGCATGGGAAACATGATCCGGCGTGCCCGCCTCGCAAGCACCGGGTATGGGGTCGCAAGTTTAGGTGCCACCGGCCTGCCACTCGGTGCGGGTTTTATTGGCGAGTGGCTTCTTCTTCAAGCCCTCATCCACACCTCAACGAGTGCACCAATCCTCCTGCGCATCGTCATGCCGATCGCCGTAGCTCTGCTCGCGCTCACGGTGGGTCTCAAGGTGGCCGCCATGACCAAGGCATTTGGTATTGGCGTTCTTTCACGACAACGGGTCCCTGGATCGAGCGAGACCGTCAGACCTACTCTCGCCAGAGTGGCCGGGGCGACAGCGATCTCGCTCCTTGTTCTAGCGAATCTCGTCTTCGCCACCGTACCCAGCATCGTTGCACCGCTCTATCAACGGGTTGCGGACTATCTTGTGCCCCGGGGGCGACCCATCGACATCGGATTTTCGATCATGTTCATGCCGCTCAAGGGCGCCATCTCCCCTTTGGCCATCTTCATCGAAGTCGTCGGTAGTGCCATCGTGGTTGGCCTGCTCGTCGAGCGGCACATCCGTTTGCAGGGGCGTATCCCCTCGGCGGACCTCTGGAACTGCGGTGGTGGAGCGCCTCGTATCCGCATGCAGTACAACAGCGCGTCGTTTGCTCAGCCTCTCGAGACCATCTTTGGGAACGCCTTACGTGTCCAGGAACATACCGATGTCGATCACGCTGATCCAAGTGGCCTCATCGTCACCACAATGGTCTATCGACGTTCACGAGCTGATATCATCGCGACCACCCTCCATCGCCTCGTCGGGGCTATCATCGGTCAAGGTTCGAGCTTGGTGCGTCGAGCGCATCCAGGCAATATACGGCTCTACATCCTCTATGGAGCCATCGGCCTCCTCATCATCTTCATGGTCACACGATGACAATCCTCCTCCAACTCCTCGTTCTCTTGTTCATTGGCCCGATCGCGATCGGCCTCATACGTACTATCGGCGCACGTCTCCAAGGTCGACGTGGCGCCTCCCTTTTGCAACCATACCGACACTTTCGACAACTCTGGCAGAAGGAAACCATCGAGCCAACCGGCGCGAGCGTGATCTTTCGTTTCGCCCCGTACGTTCTCCTCGGGACCAGCCTTACAATTGGAGCAGCGGGGCCGTTCCTTGCGACCTCCGATGGGCTCAGCTCCTCATCGGATCTCTTTGTCGTCGTCGGCCTGCTCTTTGTGGGAAACATCGCGATGGCTCTCGCCGGTCTTGACCTCGGTACCTCGTTTGGGGGGATGGGTGCGTCCAGGGAGCTGACCGTCTCTTCGCTCGTCGAACCAACACTTCTGGTCTCGATCTTTGCGCTCTCGATCCCCGCTCGCTCCAGCTCACTCGATATCATCTGTCGCACCTCGCTCCTGAACCCCCAACGTCTGTTGACACCAGCAGATCTGCTCGCCCTTGGTGCCTTCCTGGTCGTGGTCATCGCTGAGACAAAGCGCCTCCCCGTGGACAACCCATCAACGCATCTTGAATTGACCATGATTCACGAAGCTATGTTGTTGGAGTACTCGGGCCCCCGACTCGCCATCGTCGAGTGGGCGTCGGATCTTCGACTCGCCCTGTTGCTCGGTCTCATCGCTAATCTCTTCTTCCCGTTAGGGATCATCAACCACGGCGTAACCGCAGGCCACCTGGCAATCGCGATCCTTGCACTGACCGCTAAGGTTCTCCTACTCGCGGCGTTGATCGCGTTAGCAGAGACTGCATTGATCAAGATTCGACTCCTTCGGGTCCCCGAACTCCTTTCGGGCTCGTTTATCTTGGCCTTCCTCTCCATCATGATCTCGTTCTTCGTCGCTGGGCACTGACATGTCGATCCTGATCCAGCTTTGCCCAGCCCTCCTCCTCCTTACCGGGATTCTGATCGCGGTGTTTCGCGACCTGAGAAGTCAGACATCGCTGCTCCGGATCCAGGGCATCGGACTCGGCCTCTTGCCCTTGTTGCTGGCCATCGAGCAACATTCGGTAGCGCTGGCGATTGCCGGCATCATCGAGCTGTCAATTCGCGGCATCTTGCTTCCTGGACTCCTCATGCGCACGATCAAGAGGCTCCCACAAGAGCAGGATCCGGCGACGACACGAAACACCGCCAGTTCGTTCCTCCTATCAGGGGCCGTCAGTGTCGCCGCCTATCTCGCCTTTTTGCCTCTGACCCGCGTGACCCACACCCAGCTGGCTCAATCGAGCTTCATCGGACTCGCGTTGGTCTTTCTTGGCATCCAAGTCCTCCTGGTGCGACGTCAAGCTGTGGGTCAGATCATCGGCTTTCTCATGATCGACAACGGAATCGATACCTTTGGATTTCTGGCGACCCTGGGGGTACCATTCGTCCTCGAGCTCGGAGTCAGCCTCGACCTCGTCTTCGTTATCCTCATTTTGGCAGCCTTGACAAACCGTATGGTCCGTAAATTCGAAGGCACCGACGTCGATGAACTCTCAGAACTTGGAGACCGATAATGACCTACGACCTCCTTCTTCTCCCACTCATCGCCCTAGGTCTTTCAAACTTACGCACGGACTACAACATCGCCTGGATCACTACGCTCGCCGCAGACGGCGGCATCTTGATCATTGGAGTGCTCATACTGGTTCATCACAATCGCGGCCCCATAATGGCGAACAACGTGAGACTCGATCCGCTTGCTGGCGTCCTCATCATCGTCATCGGCACCGTCGCGACGCTCGCCGCAGCAGCAAGTCAACCGTATCTGACTAAGCACCTTGCGCTCGATACCGCCAACGAACAAAAGCGGCGACTGTACTGGAACCTGTTCAATCTGTTCACGGTCACGATGATCGTTGCTGCCATCTCAAACAACCTCGGGATTACCTGGATCGCTGTCGAAGCGACCACCGTCACAACAACCTTTTTAGTGGGCTTCAAGCGGACTCCACAATCCCTCGAAGCCGCTTGGAAATACGCCATCATCTGCTCCTTTGGTCTGTCCATCGCCCTCCTTGGCGTGGTCGTCATCTACTTTGGGGCCACGAACGCTGGGATTGGGGGCTCACAAGCCCTGATGATCAGCGTGCTTGAACACCACGCCAGAGAACTCAATCCGGCTATCTTCCGCATCGGCATTGGACTCTGTATCATAGGATTTGGCGCGAAGGCGGGGCTCGTTCCGTTCCACACGTGGCTCCCAGATGCGCACTCTCAGGCCCCAGGGCCGATCTCAGCCATGATGTCCGGCGTCCTGCTCTCGGTGGCGGCCTCAGTCGTTCTGCGTATCAGCGAACTGTCTTCGATGATCATCGGACCATCCTTTGCGCGACTCCTTCTTCTTTGCATCGGCATCCTTACGATGGCGGTCGCGGCATTCTTGATCGTGGGACAGTCCGAACTCAAGAGGATGTTGGCACAATCTTCCATGGAACAGATGGGCCTCGTCGCGATCGCAATCGCCATCAACAGCGAACTTGCCATCGCAGCCCTCTTGCTCCACATCGTTGTCCACGGCATCGCAAAGAGCTCAGCGTTTATCAGCGCAGGTCAAATGGAGGAGGTGACTCAACAGCATCGCATCTCGGCGATTACCGGGATGTTAAGAACTCATCCGGCCATCGCCCGCGGATTCCTCTTGGCGCTCGTCGCACTGCTGGCGATCCCTCCCTTTGGACTCTTCTGGAGCGAAGCTGGAATCATCACGGCAGTCGTAGCACAAGGCTACTTCCTTTGGGCAATCCTCGTCGTGGCACTACTCCTCATCGCCTCGGTGGGGCTCGTCCGTGCCGGCCTCGCGCTCACCCTGACACAACCACGAACGGAGCCATTCCCCCCAGTACATAGGTACGCATCGTTACCAGTTGCTATCGCTACATCACTCGCCGTCATCGTCGGACTTCTTGGCAGTCCCACCACCCACGTGATCAGCTCCGTAGCCTCTTCGATCATTACAAAGGTATAGGCAACCATGTCCACCAGCGTTCCAACGTCGAGCTGTTCACCTGGTGAAGTCGCCAATGCGCTGGCCTCCGCACTGGCCTCTGGCTCCAAAGTCGCCATGCTTGGGGCCGAAGATCGACCAAGCGAGGGCATCATTGAGGTCTACTATGTGCTGGCCAATCCACTCTCGGCATCGCTCACTGAATTCACGCTATCGCTTGATCGAGCCCGTCCCCACCTCGATTCCTTGGCAAGACTTGACTTCTCAACCGGCCGCTTCGAACGGGAGATAGCCGACCAATTCGGCGTCTCGCTCATCGACCATCCACAACCGGCGCGCCTGGTAAAGCACGCACACTGGCCCGATGGCTATCACCCACTACGCCACGACGCCAATGCAGCGCCAGGAAGGCTTGTTGACGACAGCGATTACCCCTTTGTCGAGGTGCAGGGTGACGCGATCTACGAGATCGGAGTCGGTCCCGTACACGCCGGCATTATTGAACCGGGTCACTTTCGCTTCTCGGCCGTTGGTGAGTCGATTATCGCCATGAAGGCACGACTCTGGTTTGTCCATCGAGGCATTGAGAGTGTTTTTGAGGGTCGATCCTTCAACGACGCCATCACGCTCGCCGAAAAGATCTCTGGAGACACCTCGGTAGGACACTCGTTGGCCATGGCGCAGGCGATAGAAGACGCCATTGGGATCGAGCTTGATCAACAGACACAACTCACACGCCAGCTTCTCCTCGATATGGAACGTGTGTACAACCTGATCGGCGATGTCGGTGCCATCGCCAACGACGTTGGCTTTTCAGTCATCAACGCCTTTATGGGCACACAGCGTGAGTACGCCTTACGAGAGAACCGACGTATCACCGGCCATCGGTTGTTGCGA
Organism: Ferrimicrobium sp.; assembly: GCA_022690815.1. Lineage (NCBI taxonomy): Bacteria > Bacillati > Actinomycetota > Acidimicrobiia > Acidimicrobiales > Acidimicrobiaceae > Ferrimicrobium > Ferrimicrobium sp. The sequence goes on along the minus strand of JALCZJ010000047.1, from coordinate 3,671 downwards.
GGTGCACTGGGCATAGGGAGTGCCTCATTGCAAGCACAACCCGACCCTCATTTCTTTGCAAACCTCGCCGCAGAAGTTGACAAGATCGTCCAGATTCTCACTGGCAACGTCATGGCAATCGACAGGTTCAAGGGAACTGGCATCCTCAGCGAAGCCGACGCCAGGTCCATCGGATGTGTTGGCTATGTCGCCTATGCCTCCGGACTTGCATTCGGGGAGGTGGGCGCACCCGGTGCGGACCCGACACCTTTCAATACACCCCCAGACACAGTCACCAGAGACTCTCATCGGCTACTGAGCATGCCACCGACCGGCGACGTCGCGGCACGCCTCGGCATCCGAATTACCCAGCTCCAAGCCACACTCGCTCACCTCGCCGACCTTGCCGCACGCCTCAGTTACGCTCACCTCAATTCCTTCGATCCGATCCGCGAATCCCCACAACACCGTCCCTCCGCCGGGCGTGCTGTGGGGATCGCCTGTCTCGAGAGTTGGCGAGGCAGGCTCACCCATCGCGTCGTCGTCAACCGTAATCAGATTGTGCGAGCCAAGATCGTGGACCCATCGTTTTTAAACTGGCCAGCCGTCTCGATTTCGCTTCGTGGCGCCGTAGTGGCGGACTTTCCGCTCATCAACAAGAGTTTCAATCTTTCCTACGCTGGCAACGACCTGTGACAAGGGGAGTCCAGTAGCTAAACCACGGGTGACCCCTGCTCCGACAGTCATAGGTCAGGTTCAAAGGTCCGGTCCGCTAGCGCGATCAACAACCCAATCCCGCCAATGCACAACCGTCATGTTCCGCCCTGATTGCCATCTGACAGGGTCGCACGAAGTTGGTCCCAACAACCCGCCGGGACTTGTATGACCTTGTGCGGGTTGGCGAAACCAGCGGTAATAGTTACCCCCGACGGGGCGACGCCGCACACCTCGGCGATGACAGCAATGACGGCCGCATTTGCCCTGCCGTCCACTGGTCGCGCCCTCACATCAACCATGAGCGTGCCATCCGCTGCGCGCCACACTCGATCGGTCTTGCGGCCTGCTCGCACCTTGACGTGGAATTTTACTCGATCGGGATCAGTCGCCGCCATCGATTGAACGCTAGCGTCGCCGCCGGGGCTCCTCATCGTCTACGACGTTGTTAGCACCGATCGCCAACTCCGATCCTAACAAGAGCGTGTCGCTCTGTCATTGAGGCAAACACGCGACTCTGGCGCCAACGATGATCCCCCTGGCGCTGGTTGTGCGCCTCTGCACGGTTTCCGGGAGGCAAGCGGATGCTGGGGACACACCGAGCAATCGGCACCTGCACGCGCGATGTTGACGTTCCATTGCTTGACATCGACACCAACGGAGAGCCTTCAGCGCACCAGTCAATGCGAAGGTAGTGCTCACGCCGAGCGAATACGCCCACAAACAATCCGACCACGATCATCTCGACGACAGCGTTCGGGCGGTGGCACGCGTCCGGTGTCGACCATCTCCATCCATTCAACATCCTCGTATCCGGCCTGGATCTGAGCCGGTGTCCCATCGTTGGCAAACAGCGCATGATACACTACGAAAGTCTCCTCTGGGTAGCGCGCGAATGTGAACTCAACCGCTACCTTGGCGTCAACACCACTGGCCACCAACTCCACCCCAGTCACGGCGCCGTGGCTTGCACGAAAGCCGACGAGCATATCCCTGAATTGTCTAAGCGACCGTTCGATGTGGGACATGACCTCGGTCTCGTTGGGAGTCGGTGGCTCAACGATGTACCCACTGATGTCGAGCCCTCCCAGACCCTCGAACTCACGGAGATTCACCGAACCGATCTCGTGGACAAAGACTCGACTATTTTGGGCAGTGTCGACGACCATATACACGGTTGACCCAATCGTGGTGCTCGCCCACATTCTCCCGGGCAACTCGATCCGGTAAGCCACCTCATCTCGAGGAGACAACCAAATTGGCATACTTGGAAAGAGGCCATAGGGGTCAGCTGGGGGCTCAGTCGGTTGCTGAAGATAGACCAAAACATCCATTGGCTCTCCCGTCGCGTCCTGCTCACCATATTCCTTGCGGAATCGCAGAGGATCCGGCCAACTAGGGTTGTTCAGCTTGATCGGCGATGCTCGGTCATTCGATCGACTCCTCGCAGGAACGTCGAGATCGGTGGGCACAAATCCATGGCCATCGAAACGATAGATCGTTGCTGGACGAATTTCCTCCTGATGGGTTATCACCGCGACATAGACACCCTGCTCGTCAATATTGACAAAAGAACCTAAACGCCCAGCTATCGAGTAGTTCTCAACCGCATCGTCATCAAAACGCCACATGAGCAACTGCGTAGTCGGGTGATCGGATGTGATCACAAAGACGCGCTGATCGTCGAGGTCGACATCGATACCAACGTTATCTGGTATTCCTGGAATTCGTCGCCAGCGAACGGTGCCATCAGGGTGGATCACCGTGATGCATGAGTCAATTCCGCGTGAGACGAACACGGCGCCAAACGGTGTGCCTCGGCACCAACGATTTCGACAAAGAATATTGCCAATGCGTTCAAGCCGAAGTCTCGACCGATCAGCCACGGCCGCAACCGGCTGGTAACGATCCACGATCCAAAGCTCATCACCACGAGCAAAGATGATAGAGGGGTCAATCGGCACCACGCCGACAGCCTATCCAAGCTGTGTGAAAGCCTCGTCAATTCGATGGCGCCACCGGTTGGCCGGTTACCACTCACTCGTCCACTCCGGTTCACGGTCCCGCCAGGTATCGTTGTTGCCACTGGCTGGCGGCCTCGTGAGCCACGGTATCGCCATCAAGATCAGGATCAAGGCGACTCTTGACCTCACGAGGCTCGGGGACCGACCGGTTGACAGTGTCGGTGCACAAAGCGATCAGCAACGGCGCAGGAGCATCAAACCGATCGAGCTGTTGCACCCGATAGTGATCAACAGGTTGGCTCGACAACAGTGTGTTGCGGCCCCAATTCCACTGGGCGGCCTCATGAACGGCGAGCAGTTCACGCTTGGCATCCACATCGAAATCTCCCAGGAGGGCAGCCTCCCAGGCGGCGATGAGCGCGGGAAAGGAGTCAGGTTCCTCGCGCACATCCCGGGTTTCGCCAGTGCTGATGCGCTCTACGATGTAGCCGACGCCAAGGGCAGCATCAAGGCGATGCGTGCCAAAGCGCGCTCGACCGCCAGTCAGGTACGCTGCGACGTCTCCGAGACACGGTGAGTTCTTCGAAACCACCATCAGGTCGCTGCGATCGAACGGGCGATCGCGCAACACGACGTCTGCGAGCGCGCGCATCGCCCACACTCCTCGCAAAAGTCCGTCACAAGCGTGGCCATCAAACAGCACAGGATCGGTGACAGTTACCGTCTTGGGGCGTCGATCGATAGGTCCCTAGGCCGAACGGGTGTCGATCACCGCAAAGCTCGGGCGCCCCGCGTCCTCGAGCCACACCGCCACATACCAGTGTGACCCCGAGGCTCCATCGCGGCAATCGGGGGTGAACTACCCCCACCTGAAGGTGGAGGCTTCGTAAGCTAGTCTCGGTCACGCTGCAACCGTCCTCTGGCTCACTCTGTTTTCCCGCTTCCGCGGCCCGGGAGACGATGGCATCGACTCAGAACCCGATGACCGTCACGCCTTCGAGCGCAAAACGAATG
>JALCZJ010000046.1 GCA_022690815.1 Ferrimicrobium sp. | reverse complement strand
TGTAATGCCCCACCACCTGGAGAATTGGGACGACAAGACCTAAGCACCCCACGATGCGAGAGTGGTAGAGGTTTCGTGAATCGTTCGAGCTAGGCGACCCTCTCGGTTACGGTGACGTCGAACCCGAAAGCCTCGATCCGCTTAGCCAGTCGCTTTACCTGAGCTTCGGGATCGTTGTGCTTCTCGAAGTAATCAGCCCCTAGATCTTGGTAGAGTTCTCCATTGGTGAGGAGATGCCAGACGACGTTTAACATGGAGTTGGCGAGCGCAACCGCTGCCTTGTTAGGCCCTCGTCGTCTGGCAATGCGCGCATACTGGGCCGATGCGTAGGTTCCCTTTGGACGATGCTGGTCATTCCTGGCCTCGGCGCAGCCGTTGCGCGACCATACAAGATATCGCGTTACAAGTACCGTACGGATTCTGGTAGCCCCATAAGAAAGACGCAACCTACGTATCGTCGGGGCAAGCGTTGGGCAGGATCGTCATAGACTCCCCGTCCACCAAATATCGGGGACATCCGTATCGTTCACCCTGGAGGGTCCTACACCAGAAACTCACTCGATAACCCAAGGATCGACCACGATCGGACGTAGTATCTAAGCCGATGACACCATGAGGGCGCTTTCAACACATCGCCTTAAATAAACTAGGATCGTATGTTGGGGTTCTGACATGTCCCGCCTTCATCCCGTAATCGGGGTGAGGGCGGGACGACATGCAAGCAAGCTGAGACGCCGTCAGGCGTTTCCTAAGTTAAGCAATGGAAGACACTCCAAGAACCCTCAAGGCTACGAGCACCCCGATGTTGTCCCACAGCTTGAGCAAACAAAGCACGACCCGGACCGCTGCATGACGTTGCCACAGGAGTAACAATACGGGGCGTCCACCTGTGCGAACGGCACCACGACCTCGTCAAGCTGAGGGAGCGGTGTGGCAGAGGCCCCGTAGCTCTCGTCAATCTCTCTTGTCGAGGGGGTCAGTGAATCATCGGCCGGGAACAACAGACTTCGCGTTCGCTCTGCGGTCGTGTGGATGCCCAGCTCCTCTCGAGTCTCAGAGTCCAGATAATCGATAGCGAGGCGACGGAAGATGTAATCGACCAAACTTGAGGCGATTCTGATGTCTTGATCGTCGGTGATGCCTGCAGGTTCGAAACGCATGTTCACGTACTTGCGCACGAACGTCTCCATAGGAACCCCGTGCTGGAGACCGAGGCTCACCGCGATCGAGAATGCATCCATCACTCCCGCGAGGGTCGATCCCTGCTTGGAAACCTTGATGAAGACCTCACCCGGACGACCATCGGGATACTCGCCAACGGTTGCATACCCCTCTGCGTCCGCCACCTGGAAGGCATAGGTCCGCGACTGCCGATGCCTCGGTAGCCGTTCGCGCTTGGAGCGCGCACCGAGTTCCGCGAGCTGTTGGCGCAGCGCATCGACTTCGCCGGCGGTGGCCGGCTCCTCTTTGCGCATGGTCTGAAGTGGCTGACCAACCTTGCAGTTATCGCGATAGATAGCGACCGCCTTCAGTCCAAGGCGCCAGCTCTCGATGTATACCTCTTCGATATCCTCAACCGTCGCTGTCTCAGGAAGGTTGACGGTCTTGGATATCGCTCCCGACAGGAACGGCTGCACGGCCGACATCATGGCGATGTGTCCGCGATAGCTGATCACGTTATCGCCCATCGCACAGGCGAACACCGGCAGATGCTCCTTCGCAAGCGCCGGAGCCCCCAGGATCGTCTTGTGCTCATCGATGTAGGCGATGATGGAGTCGATCGCCTCTTGTCCGTAACCCAGGGATCGAAGCGCGCGAGGAACGGTCTGGTTCACGAATGTCATGGTTCCACCACCCACAAGGGTCTTGAACTTTACCAACCCGAGATCCGGCTCGATCCCGGTGGTATCGCAGTCCATCAGCAGACCAATTGTGCCCGTGGGCGCCAACAGTGAGACTTGCGCATTACGCACCCCCTGAGCCTGAGCGAGCTCCTCCGTCTCGTGCCAAATATCGTTGGCAGCGGTCATCAACTCTGGCGGTACGTAGTACGAGTCGATTTTTGCCACGTGCTCGTGGTGCATGCCAATAACGCGCAGCATTCCATCGCGATCGTTGGCGAAGCCGTCGAAGGCGCCGACGCGCGCGGCGAGCCTCGCAGAGGTGTCATAGGCATAGCCTGTCATGATAGCGGTGACGGCGCCAGCATAGGCTCTCCCGGCATCAGAGTCATACGGCATGCCAAGCGCCATCAACAAGGCTCCAAGGTTGGCATAACCAATCCCGAGTTGACGGTAAGCCCGCGAGGTCTTAGCGATCTTCTCGGTCGGATAATCGGCGTTACCAACGAGGATATCTTGAGCCACGATCAGGAGCGACACGGTATGGGTGAAACCATCGACATCGAAGTTCCCATCGTCGTCGAGATACTTCAGCAGGTTCACCGATGCGAGATTACAGGACGAATTATCTAGATGCATATACTCGGAGCAAGGGTTCGACCCGTTGATGGGGCCTGCGTTCGGCGTGGTGTGCCACCGGTTGATGGTGGAGTCATACTGCACACCCGGGTCGGCACACTCCCAAGCTGCCTGTGCGATTTGACGCATGAGATCACGAGCTGGTAGCCGACGTAGTACCTTGCCCGTTGTGACGGCTCGCAACTCCCAGTCGCGCCCCTCGAGCACCGCCTGCATGAACTCATCACTGACCCGTACGGAGTTGTTGGCATTCTGGTACTGTACCGAGAAGGCATCTTTGCCATCCACACCCATATCGAACCCGGCTGCCTCGAGCGCGCGCGCCTTGCGCTCCTCGATGGCCTTCGTCCAGATGAACTCCTCGATATCTGGGTGATCGACGTCGAGGATCACCATCTTGGCAGCTCGCCGTGTCTTGCCTCCCGATTTGATGGTCCCAGCGGACGCGTCCGCCCCACGCATGAACGACACCGGCCCCGACGCAGTGCCGCCACCGTTGAGATGCTCGAGTGAGGATCGAATCCGCGACAGATTCACACCAGAGCCGGAACCGCCCTTAAAGATCACACCCTCTTCACGGTACCAGTTCAAGATAGCATCCATGGTGTCATCGACCGAGAGGATAAAGCACGCTGACCCCTGCTGAGGTACCCCCTGAACGCCGATGTTGAACCAGACCGGAGAGTTGAACGCCGCCCGTTGGGTAACCAACAGGTACTTGAGCTCATCAGCAAAGGTTCGGGCCTCGTCGTGATCGGCAAAATAGCCGTCTTTCTCACCCCAGTTCGTCAGCGTGTCTACGATCCGGTTCGCGACAGCCTTCAGGGAGCCTTCGCGCTCAGGCGTATCGAGTGCACCACGGAAGTACTTTTGTGCCAAGATATTGGTGGCATTCATGCTCCAAGTGCTTGGCACCTCGACACCCTTTTGCTCAAAGGCGACTGCTCCGGTGCGATAGTTGGAGATCTTGGCATCTCGTTGTTCCCACACCACACAAGCAAAAGGATCCGTCCCCTTTGACGTAAAATGGCGCTCCAGGCCCTTTAACTGCGTTTTCATCAAATAACCTCCCACTGAGTCTGCCCTGTCAACCCCACAATTAGCGTCACCGCCGGGCAAACAACACTACATCTAGTGCTCCAAATACTATAGCAGTCAACTCGACCACTGCGAGAGAAAAAACAAAATCCCTTCGAAGATCACAAAATTTGGGGGCAACCTCGCTATCAGGCTCCATGTTACGCTAGGTTGAGGCTCTGACATGGACGATAGTATGCCCCGAAGCTGACGTGGCTACTAGAGTAGATCCGCAGGACAGGCATATCCTGGTTGCGGTAGGCGACCGACGCCGCCTGGGGGGCCCTTTCAAAAGGGCAACCCAACGACATGGTGGGGTTCGGCGCCTGCTCGAATAGTTCGTCATTCGGTACCCGATAGGTAAGGAGTTGTCACACACGATGCGCGTGACTCGGCCACTCGCGATCGATGCTCGCGAACCCCTCGACCCCATCGATCGAATGACGCTTGAGGAGTACCTCCCTCAAGTCAAGGTTGACAGGGTCCATGTTCTCATTGTGATACCCGCATATAACGAGGCGGAGGCGCTACCATCGGTTCTTCGATCGATGCCTGCCGCACTCGATGGTGTTGCCCCTACCATCCTGGTCGTCTCCGACGGCTCAACCGATCATACCCGTGAGGTCGCCCTAGCCAACGGGGCACTCTGTTGTGAGACTCCCATCAACCGTGGTCAAGGAGCGGCGCTTCGTCTTGGCTACCTCGTTGCCTTACGCCTGGGTGCTACCTACATCGGCGTCATCGATGCGGATGGCCAGTGGGCACCCGAAGGTCTCGCCACCGGGTTGGAGTATCTCGTCACAGGCCAGGCGGACTTCGTCCAAGGATCACGAGTACTTGGCTCCACCGATGTCGGTGATCCGGTGCGTGATCTCGGTGTCACGGTCTTTGCGACCCTCATCTCGGGACTCACCGGCGTCAAGGTCACGGATACTTCATCGGGTCTACGTCTCTTTAGCGCAGCCCTTGCTGAACGGCTGCGTCTCGATCAACCTCAGTATCAATCGTCTGAACTGCTGATTGCAGCCGCATTTGCCGGTGCTCGCATCCATGAATTCCCGGTCACGATGACCAAACGGGTAGCGGGTCACTCCAAAAAAGCCACCAACGTGCTCTACGGACTCTATTATTTACGAGCCGCGCTTCGGACCTACGTGCGAGAACGCTGGATCGCCCCCTTGTGATCACCGAGGAACGACGCCGACCACACCAGACCTATAGCCATTGGTTGATCCTCGCGCTGTTGCCGGTCCTTACGATTATCGTGCCGGCCCTCCTCGGCCACCCTCCGATCCTCGGCGATAACGCGACACAAAATACCTCGTTCCGTTGGCTGGTGGGACAGGACTATCGGGCGGGACACCTCCCAACGTGGGACCCTTTTAACTGGGATGGGACTCCCCTACTTGCCGGGTTCAATGCAGGTGCCCTCTTCCCCCTGATCGTGTTGTTCGTCATCTTGCCGGCAAACGCTGCCATGACAATTACCTTGGCGCTCTGCTGGTTCGGCGCCGAGCTGATGGTCACCAAAATCGCCGAGGCGATCGGCATCAGCCGCTGGTTTGCGCTCGGGGCTGGGGTCGTGTTCGTAGGTAGCGGAGCCTTCACCGCCCAAGTCGTGCATATCGACATGATCGAAGGAGACCTCGCATCGCTCGTGGCCCTCCTGTGTCTGATCCGTCTCGTCGAGACCGATGATCGAGCGAACCAAATGCTCTATGCCCTTGGACTGGCCATCGGCTTTGCCTGTGCCGTGTTCGCCGGTGCCCCTGAGGCGATGTTGGCCGCGCTGGTGGCGCTTGGCGTCCTCTTCGTCGTCCGACTCATCTATCGCGACATTGGCCTTCGCATAGTCGTGCTTGTCGCCATCGCCGCCGCACTCGCACTTGGCATCGCCGCCCCCCAATGGATACCCGGTCTCGCCTATACGGCCATCTCGAACCGTGCACATCTTCCGGCTAGCTACGCCGGCGTTGGACCATTTGGCTACCGGTTTTTACCGCTTATTGTCTTTCCCTTCGCCTATGGTGGCTATAGCGGGGGCTACCTACCGAATTACTTCGGCAACTTTAACCCCTCCGAGATCACGATCGCGATCACATCCGTCGGCCTTGTCTTCGCGTTGATCGCGCTCTCGACACGACGCTTACCGACGATCAAGCCTTGGGCCAAGACCTTTCTGGTGACCCTTATGATCGTGGCTGCCGTGCTCGCCCTTGGCTCAGACACACCCCTTGCCGTGCTCATCTATCATCTGCCCCTGTTCAACCTCCAGCGACTCGCCTCCCGCTATATCATCGATGTCGACCTCGCTGGGGTTCTCCTGGCCGCTGGGGGTGCTGAGTACTATTGGCATCATGGTCGACTCCGCCATCTGGGTCGCGTCACAACGCTTCTTCTAGAACTCCTCGGCCTTCTCACCTTGGTGCTCGGTGTGACGATCATCGCAGCACCGACCTTTTTCTTTCAGCTGGTCGATGCGGCCACCATCCCGACTGGCATTGGCCTCCTCGAGATACGGCTCTATATCGTCCTCGAAATGATCATCGTGTGGGCTGTCCTCGGGCCCATGCTATGGCATCAGCGCATCACCAATCCATCGGCCACAGATCGACCCCAAACCTCGATGTCAACAACGCTGGCCCCGACCCGGTCAGCGATGCAAATCCGTCGAATCTTGCTGGGCGCCCTCATCGTTGATCTTCTTGGCATGGCCGTCCAATTCGTGGTCTTGCCTGCGTTCTATCAACCTGCCGGCAACCCGGCGGCGCCAGCTGCAAGCGCACTGATCCACGGCTCTGAGCGCTATGGCCTCTATGACCCGAATCTGTATCTCTACGATCGGACAATCGTCGCCAACGAGCAGCTCGATCGCAACGTCTTCACTCACACAAACTCGATCCAAGGGTACGCGTCGCTCTCTTTGGCTACCTATAACAACATCACCCAGACGAAAGTCCAGTCAACACTCGACCCATCCCTCATTTCCTTCTATCATTCGCAGTTGAACATGGACCTCCTGATCACGTCGCGTCGTTATTTCCGGTTCCCCATCGCTCACCTGTCATTGGTCAAACGCACCGCTCGACCCAATCGACCAATCCTCGCAGCTCGGGGGTCAAGTGCCTTTTTTGTTGGAAATATCCGCAACGCCACATCGCTTCTCATCGATGCAGGCCCAGGCGTCCATACCTTGGGCGTCAGCGCAACCAGTACCAGTGGTGTGACCGCGGCGGACCCCCGAGCACACGTCGCCGCTGACGGCTGGATTCACGTCACCCTTCCTCCAACCTTTAACAACACGCTCTTGGCCTCGGTTCAGCTGCGATCAGTGCACACGTTAACAGCCTCCCGTCGTATCGATCTCATTGTCATGGCGGGATCGCGACGCTTACAGGTGGCTGGACCGCTGGTAAACCATGTGGATCCCCTCGAGTGGCGGGCCTTTCAAGGTCGCTTTAGCTCCCTGGATTTTCTGAGCCGCAATCCGATCACCGGCTTTGTTCGCGCCGGCCCTGGCGTCACCATTGCCTCGCAAACCCAGGCAACAGATGGTACCGTGAGTGTCACATTGACGGCGTCGTCGTCGACACAGCTGGCGACAACCCTTGCCTACGCACCTGGTTGGATCGCCACGACCGTTCATGGCCGACACCTTGCACTGCACAACGATCATGGTCTCATCTCGATTGCCGTTCCGCGAGGGACGCACGCCATCGTCTTGGGATATCGAGCACCTCGCACTGGCCCCTCATTCGCTCTTGGGGGCTTCTCGCTGCTGGTTACGGCCATTCTGGCCCTCTATGCATGGTCAACCCGTCGTCGGGCGCCATTTAACACGGTCACCGATATCGTACGGACACCGATATAAGTGGACGGATATCTCACCCACCCCAATCGCGATAACACGTAGTCGCACAAAACAGGAATGCAAGGTTCAAGTCGAGCTCGTCCAGGCATCGTAAACCCCCTGCTCATAGCCATTATTGCGACGCCATTACCGTGGTTGGGGTTAAGCGATACGCGAGTCAGCGGACTCGCGACACCGCGAGGACAGCAATAAGATAGCACCAGGCTAGATCGGCACTACTGTGCAAAGGGGACCAGTTGCTAACCGAATCGAACAAACTGACAGAGACGTGGGTCAAGGTGCTCGACCAGACGAAGTGCATCGGATGTCACGCCTGCACGACGGCCTGCAAATCTGAAAATGACGTACCACTGGGTGTGACGAGAACCTACGTCAAGGCGGTTGAGGTTGGAACCTTTCCACAGGTACGCCGCAACTTTCAAGTCACGCGGTGCAATCAGTGTGCAAATCCACCGTGTGTTGCTGCCTGTCCGACCGGCGCGATGTACCAACGAGATGATGGTATCGTCGACTTTGACAAGTCCATCTGCATCGGTTGCAAGGCGTGCATGGCTGCCTGCCCCTACGATGCAATCTTCATCAATCCGGAGGATCACTCCGCTGAGAAGTGCAACTTCTGTGCCCATCGACTCGAGGTCGGCTTGGAGCCAGCCTGTGTGGTGGTCTGTCCGACAGAAGCTATCATGATCGGACGTCTTGAGGATGATAACGCCGCCGCAACCAAGATCATCCATCGCCAGAGTGTGTCAGTGCGAGCACCAGAGAAAGGAACCCGTCCCAAACTGTATTACAAGGGCGCCCACCAGGCGACCCTCGACCCGATCGCAGCACGCAGACCCGATGGTGACACCTACATGTGGTCCGAGATTCAACGCGGTGCCAACCTCGCTGTGTCGGGCCACCCATCTAGCTTCCACGACTCAAATCTCTCGACCGAGGCCAAACTCGCCTACGATGTTGCTCACTCGGCACCGTGGGGTTGGAAGGTTAGCCTCTACACCTGGACCAAGGGAATCGCCGCAGGAGCTTACCTCGTACCGATCGTGTTGGCGTTGCTCGGTCGCCTGCCTTGGTCGTCACCGGTCGTCCGCTTTGTCGGCCCCATCACAGCGCTGGTGTTCCTCGGTATTACCGGTGTCCTTCTCATCGTGGACCTAAAGCACCCTGAGCGTTTTCACCTGATCTTTCTCAAGGGACGTGCTCAAAGTTGGCTGGTGCGAGGAGCCTGGGGTTTAATGCTCTTCGGAGGTGTACTCGTACTCGATTTGATCGCGGCAATCGCGCATGCTCGCACCTTCGAGGAGGTGCTCGCGATCCCCGGCATCCCATTGGCCTGCCTGGCCGCGCTCTACACCGCGTTTCTCTTCGCCCAAGCCAAGGCACGGGATCTGTGGCAAAATCCGCTCCTTCCACCCCATCTCGTCGTCCAGGCGCTCCTCGTCGGCTCGGCCGTCACGCTCTTCGGAGTTGCCGCAGCCAACCCCCTTCATGTTGCCTACATCGATCGGATCGTGAGTGCCTTGGCGATCCTCAACCTTTTGATGGTCATCGGCGAAGCGACGATCACCCATCCAACGGCAAAGGCACACCTTGCATCCTACGAGATGACGCGGGGCCGGTTCCGGTGGTTCTTCATCGTTGGCGTCATCCTCAATGTCATCGCCATCCTCACCCCGGTGGTGGGAATCGATCTCGGAGTCGCGGCCCTTGTGTGCATTCTCCCGCTCGAACACGCCTTTGTACAAGCAGGTCAAGCGGTCCCACTTGCCTGATTCGTACGAACAAGACCAGCTGGCGACCTCGAACCACATCAACACCATCTCAAAAGGGAGTGATCAGTGAATGAACTCAAACGACTGAGCGAACGCCTTCGGACCCAACGCGAGGTGATCACCCAAGCCGGTGAAACCTTCTACCAGGGTCCATCGAACGTCGATCTTGCGAGCTTCCCACCCAAAGAGCGCTGGGATGACTGGGTGGAGCTTGACTCGAAGCAGTGGCCCAAGCGCGTCGAGCACCACTCCATGTTGATCCCAACGACCTGTTTCAACTGCGAGTCCGCCTGTGGCCTGCTCGCCTATGTCGATCGCGATAGCCTCCAGGTCCGCAAGTTTGAGGGCAATCCCGAGCACCCCGGTTCGCGGGGCCGCAACTGTGCCAAGGGACCCGCCACGCTGAACCAGGTCACCGATCCCGATCGGATCCTGTATCCGCTCAAAAGGGTTGGGCCCCGTGGTCAGGGACGCTTCGAGCGAGTCAGCTGGGAGGAGGCACTGCGTGACATCGCGACGCGCCTACGCACCGCCATTCTCGAAGAGCGCCAAAACGAGATCATGATCCACCTCGGTCGCCCTGGAGAGGACGGCTACACGGAGCGCGTGCTGGCCGCCTGGGGTGTCGATGGCCATAACTCGCACACCAACGTCTGCTCCTCGGGAGGTCGCGCTGGATACCACTATTGGAGCGGGATCGATCGCCCGAGTGCTGACTTCGCCAACGCCAAAGTGATCTATCTCATCAGTTCACACTTAGAGACCGGTCACTACTTCAATCCGCACGCGCAACGCATCACCGAGGCGCGTCAGCGCGGCGCCAAACTCATCGTTGTCGACACTCGTCTATCCAATACCGCGACCCACGCTGATCTTTGGATCTCGCCGTGGCCGGGCACTGAGGCGGCCATGAACCTGGCCTTTGCCAACTATCTCATTCAAAATGATCGCTATGACCGCGACTTTGTCCGTTCCTGGTGGAACTGGCAGGAGTACCTTGGGGCCTATGCACCTGGTGAACCACAAACGTTTGAAAACTTTGAAGGTCACCTCAAGCGTCTCTATGCAGACTACACCCTTGAGTTTGCTGCGGCTGAAACCCGTGTCGATGTTGCGACCCTCCGTGAGGCTGCCGAGATCATCGCCGATGCGAAGACGGCGCTCGCCAGTCACAACTGGCGCTCTGCCGCGGCTGGCAACCTTGGCGGATGGCAAGTGTCGAGGACGACATTCCTGCTAAATGCCTTGCTTGGGGCGGTGGCCACCGAAGGTGGAACCAATTTGAACGCGTGGAACAAGTTTGTTCCCCGACCGATCCACACCCCACCACATCCAAAGGTTTGGAATGAGCTGTCGTGGCCGCTCGACTTCCCGTTGGCGATGAACGAACTCTCGTACCTGCTGCCCCACCTCATCGAACGCAGTGGGCGCCGTCTCGAGGTCTACATGACCAGGGTGTACAACCCAGTGTGGACAAACCCGGATGGCTTCTCATGGATTGAGATGCTCCTTGACGAACGCAAAGTTGGTTGCTACGTAGCACTCACACCGACATGGAACGAGACCTCGTTCTTCGCAGACTACATCCTCCCAATGGGTCACGCATCCGAGCGCCACGACACCTTCTCCTATGAGCAGTACGACGGACAGTGGCTTGGCTTCCGTCAGCCGGTGCTCAAGGTCGCTCGTGAGCGCCTTGGTGGCCGTGTCCACGACACCCGAGAGGTCAACCCTGGGGAGGTCTGGGAGGAGAATGAGTTCTATATCGATCTGTCCTGGCGAATCGATCCCGACGGCTCGCTCGGCATACGCCAACACTTCGAGTCAAAACGCCACCCCGGGAACAAGCTCACCGTCGAGGAGTATTACAGCTGGATGTTCGAGCACTCAGTCCCAGGTTTGCCTGAGAAGGCAGCCGAGGAAGGTCTAACCCCGCTTGGTTACATGCAACGTTATGGAGCATTTGAGATCCGCAACGGTGTAGGCCAGGTGTTTGCCCAAGAGGTTCCCGCCCAAGAGCTAGAGGACCTTGTCGTATCTAACACTGGAAGGGTCTACTCTAGAGCTCCCAAACCTCTGACCCCCAACATTGTTCCCACCGGCGACCCCGCTCCAGACGATGACGGTCGGCGCCCGGTCGGCGTTGTCGTTGACGGCGTGGTTCGACGGGGCTTTCCGACCCCATCTGGCAAGCTTGAGTTCTACTCGACAACCTTGGCCGATTGGGGCTGGAGCGACTACGCGCTGCCAACGTACATCAAAAGCCACGTCCATCCAGATCGCCTTACCCAGGATCAGTTTCCGCTGATATCGACCTTCCGATTACCGGTGCAGATTCATACGCGCTCCGCAAACTCTAAGTGGCTTGACGAGATTGCGCATACCAACCCGGTGTGGATCCACCCGAGTGATGCGCAGCGCCTTGCGGTGGGTGATGGTGATCTCGTGCGCGTCAACACCGACCTCGGCTACTTCGTGGCCAAGGCCTGGGTGACTGAGGGCATTCGGCCCGGGGTCGTCGCTTGCTCGCATCATATGGGCCGGTGGCGTATTGGAGATCTCGGTTCATCTGCGATGATGCGTTCGGTCAGCCTACAAAAGCAAGGTACTCAATGGGGCTTGGCACCACACGGAGGTGCTGCACCGTATGAATCGGACGATCCCGACACGGCTCGCATTTGGTGGACCGACATTGGTGTCCATCAAAATCTCACCTTCGGCGTCCACCCGGACCCGGTATCGGGTATGCACTGCTGGCATCAGGTGGTCACCATCACCAAGGCCGAACCGGGTGATCTCCACGGAGAGGTACACGTGGACACGGCGCGCTCAAAGGCGATCTTCGAACGCTGGATGCATCTCACCCAGTCCGCTCGACAGGTCTCACCTGATGGCACACGTCGCCCGCGTTGGCTCCTGCGCCCATTGAAGCCCAGTGCCGAGGCCTTCGCCTTGCCGATGGATGCAACGTAGATCGGCCCTTATGATGCACGATGCGCTAACCACTGAGCTTCTCGACGCCCTTGCCGAGGTGACCGAGAATCCGAATCCACACCCGGCGATCGTTGAGACACTCGAGCTAGAGTGGACGACCGATGGGTTTACCGAACTCTTCGACTTCGATCTCCCGCCCTATGCGAGCTACTACCTAACCATCGGACCGGTGCTTGGAGGTGAGCCGGTCGCCTACCTGCGCGACCTCTTAGCCAGCTACTTGCCTCGACAGATCCAGCCGGCGCAACCCGATGCACTCGCCTTTCTCCTGCGCTTGGTCGCGGCGCTGACGCGAAGCGACAATCCCGATCGCGCCAGAGCAATCTACTATGAGTCACTTCGCCCCTGGATGGGCACGTACGCCCGTGCGGTGCAAACGTATGCACCGGTGGGACTCAAACGCATCGGCGATCTCTTGCTTGCGGTCGATGCGCTTTGGCGCAACGAGACCCCTCCCCCAGCATCACTACCCTACCTACTACGTACTGCGCCCGAGGTTCGGTATCCACCAACAGCACTTGACGCAACAACCGAGACGAGCGCGCTCCTCGATTACCTGCTCTCGCCCGTCGCATCCGGACTCATTCTCCCGCGCTGTGCGCTCATAACCTATGCCAGACACAATTCCCTCGGCATTCGTCCTGGAGGCCGGCGATTCAGCTTCGAGTCGCTACTCACCGCATCACCTGCCATGACACTTGAATTCGTAGGTGAAGTTGCTCGAACCCAACAGCGATGGTATGTGGACACCACCGATCCGATCGCCGACTGGTGGGCGACAAAACTAGCCCAAACACTGACAATCGTGGCTGATCTCGCAACCGACATCCAGGAACCAGCAGCATCCGCCACCTCCACCTAATCGATCGGTCTTCATCGGTAATCCGGATCTTCGGAAATGAGTAGCACTCCGGCACCAAGATCGACCAGGAATCGGTAAGCCGTTGATGGTTCTGGAGGTGACTGAGCCAGACAGGGCCGTCATTGCAATGACTCCATGACACACCATTAGT